>JAHYJQ010000389.1 GCA_019429025.1 Trueperaceae bacterium
GTCGACGATCGATCCCGCCACGAAGACGCGGTAGCCGTGGCGGGTGACCACGCTGGCCAGCTCGCCGCCGACGAAGGCGCCGTGGGTCCGCGGCAGGCGCGCCGCGAAGGCGGCGATCACCTCGTCGCTGCGCCCGGGATAGCCGAAGGTCGTCTCGCGCAGCCTGAGGTAGGCGTCCAGGTCGTCGGGCGTCAGGGTCCGATCGACGAGGGACCCCGGACCGCTCACGAGGCCGTCTCGTCCTCGGCCAGGAAGGGGAGGAACATGGGCCGCTCGGCGTTGGTGCGCAGCACCATGACGGTCTCGGTGCGCTCGACGCCGTCGAGCATGAACAGCCGGTCGAGGAACGCGTCCAGGGCCGCCGGCGTGGCGACGCGCACCTTGGCGACGTAGGCGTAGTTGCCGGCGACCGCGTGGAGCTCCTCGACCTCGGGCAGCCCCAGCAGGCGCTCGACGAGGTCGTGCGCCGGCTTGCGCGGCTGCGGCGCGATGTGCACGAAGGCGCAGATCGCCAGGCCGATGCGCTCGGGGTCGAGGACCGCGCGGTAGCCGCGGATGACGCCCGCCTGCTCCAGCTTGCGCACGCGCTCGCCGATGGCGGGCGCCGAGAGGCCCGTCTCCTTGGCCAGCTGCGCGTGGGTGGTGCGCCCCTCCTCGCGCAGGCGCGCCAGGATCTTGCGATCGACGGCGTCGAACATGCCCGACAGGCTACCGCAATGCGTACTCGCCCGCAGCGCGGGCGAGTACGCGCACGCAGCCGCGCGAGGCGCATTGGGGTAGCCTGACGCGTGCGTGTCCTGTTCATCGGCGACGTCTTCGGCACACCGGGCCTGCGCGCGGTGCGCCACTACCTCGAGGCCCACCGTGCCGACGTCGACCTGGTGGTCGCCAACGGCGAGAACGCGGCGGGCGGCTTCGGCATCAACCGCAAGCAGGTCGAGCAGCTGTGGTCGTGGGGCGTCGACGTCGTCACGCTCGGCAACCACACCTGGGACCAGGCGGAGGTCGTGGGGGCGCTCGAGACCTCGACGCGCATCGTCCGGCCCGCGAACTACCCGGCCGGCACGCCCGGGCTCGGGTTCACCACCGTCCAGAGCGCCTCCGGCGAGCGGTTGACGGTCGGGCAGGTGATGGGGCGGGTGTTCATGGACCCCCTCGAGGACCCGTTCGCCGCAGCCGACGCGATCGTCGAGGCGACCCCCGCGGGGCAGGCGCTGCTCATCGACGCCCACGCGGAGGCCACCAGCGAGAAGAAGGCGCTCGGTTACCACCTGCAGGGGCGCGCGAGCGCGGTCATCGGCACGCACACGCACGTGCAGACGGCCGACGAGGGCGTCCACGGCGGCACCGCCTACATCACCGACGTCGGCATGAGCGGGGTCCAGCACAGCGCGATCGGCATGCAGTTCGAGCAGGTCCACGCGCGCTTCACCACCCGGCGACCGCACCGCTACCGGCCGGCCGCGGGCGCGGCCACCGTCTGCGGCGTCCTCCTCGACCTCGACGGCCGCCGGGCCCGCTCCATCGAGCGCTTCCAGTGGCGTGAGCGCGAGGCCGACGCGGACCTCGGGTCGTCGTGAGACACGCCGCGCGCCCCGCCGTCTCTCATTCGGCTCAAGCGGCCGCTGCGTACGCTGATGCCCACGTGAGGAGCCCCCCATGGACCTGCTGATCAGCGGTGGCGTCGTGCTCGTCGCCATCTTCGCGCTGTCCGTGTACGCCGTGTACCTGTTCTTCGTGCGCCTGTTCAAGCTCTCCCGCGAGCGGCTCGACGTCGAGGAGCTGATGGTGCGCGTGAACGCCGCCGTGCGCGACCGCGACCTCGACCTGGCGCTCGAGGCCTGCGAGCAGCATGGCGGCCCCGTCGCACGCGTGCTGCAGTCGGCCCTGCTGCGGCTGCCGTACGGGCGGCAGGCCGTGGAGGCCGCGTTCGCGGAGGCCTCGCTGCTCGAGGAGCAGAGCCTCACGCGCGGGCTGCGCCCGCTCGCCACCATCGCCCAGGTCGCGCCGCTGCTCGGCCTGCTGGGGACCGTGACCGGCATGATCATCGCCTTCGGCGAGATCAGCGCCAGCGGGACCGGCAACCCGGGCCTGCTGGCCGGCGGCATCGGCCAGGCGCTGGTGACGACCGCGGCCGGCCTCATCGTCGCGATCCCGGTGCTCATCGGCCAGAACTACCTCGCGAGCCGCGTCGACGCGATCCTGACCGAGATCGACCGCAGGCGCGAGGAGCTCATGGCGAACGTCGTCCAGGCGGTCGCCGCCCGCAAGGAGCCGGCGGCCGCGGCACCCGCGGAGGACGCGGGCGCGGCCGCGGCGGCGCAGGCGTCCAGCCGAGCGGGCGCCGGCCGTCCCCGTCCGACGTCCATGAGCCCACGGATCGTGCCGGCGGGCGCGAGGCCGGCAGCCGTCCCCGCGGTGGCGGCCGCAGGCGGATCGGCGTCGCTCTTCGCCGGTGACGACGCGGCGGCGGGTCCGGGTGCCGAGGCGGCGGCCGACGGCGACGAGGACC
>JAHYJQ010000033.1 GCA_019429025.1 Trueperaceae bacterium
ATGGTGGCGCCGCCGACGCGGAAGCGCAGCGGCCCGGGCTCGCGGTGCAGCCGCACGCGCGAGCGCCGGCCGCCGTGGATGCCGGGCCCCTCGAGGGCCCGCGTCAAGCGCGACCCTTGACGAAGGCCCAGATCGCCTCCAGCCGGCCGATGAGGTAGCGCTCGCGCACCCAGCGACGGACCGGCTGGGCCGGGTAGCCACCCCAGGCGTCCCCCGCGGGCACGCTCTTGGTCACCCCGGCGCCGCCCGCGATCCGGGCGTCGTCGCCGATCTCGACGTGGTCGGCCACCCCCGCCGCGCCGCCGATGACGACCCGGTCGCCGATCGTGGTCGACCCGGCGATGCCGGTCTGGCCCGCGATGAGCACGTCGGTGCCGATGCGGACGTTGTGCCCGATCTGCACCAGGTTGTCGATCTTCGTGCGCGAACCGACCACGGTCGCGCCGAGGGTGGCGCGGTCGATGCAGGCGTTGGCGCCCACCTCGACGTCGTCCTCCAGCACGACGGTGCCCAGGTGGTGGATGCGCTCCGCGCCGTGTGGCCCGGGCGCGAAGCCGAACCCGTCGCTGCCTACGACGGCGCCCGCATGCAGCCAGCAGCGGCGGCCGACGATCACGCCGTCCTTCACGACCACCCGCTCGCGCAGCACGCTCGCCGCGCCGATGCGCGCCCCGGCGCCGACCGACGCGCCCGCGCCGATGACCACGTCGTCCTCGAGGACCGCCCCCGCGCCGACGACGGCGAGCGGTCCGACCGCGACACGCGCGCCCAGGCGCGCGCTCTCGTCGACGACGGCCGACGCGTCGACACCGACGGCCGCGACCGCCGGCCGCGGGTCGAGCCGGCGGGAGAGGCGCGCGAGGGCGAGGCGCGTGTCGGCGACCGCCCAGCGCGCGGGGTCGCCGTCGCGCACGTCCGCCAGCGCGTCGACGTCGGTGCTCGGCGCGACCACGGCCGCGATGCCCGCGTCGCGCCAGTGCGCCCAGGCGTCCGCATCGAGGCGTGCGAGCACGACCACGGCGTCGGCGGGCGCCTCGGCGCTCGCCGACGGGTCCCACAGCCGGCCGACGGCCGCCTCGGGGCCGTCGATGCGGGCCGGCAGCAGCTCGCGCGCCTCAACGCTGGTCAGGGGGGTCGGATCGGTCATGGTCCCTCATCCTCCGGCATGTCCGGCGCGCCGCCAGGCGCGCCGGACGCGGTGCCGCCCGCCGCGGCCACGTCGAGCGTCAGTGCCACGCGGCCGGTGACGAAGCCCGGGATGGCCACGCGCTCGAGCCGCTCCCACTGGCCGCCGTCGGCGCGCGCCTCGACCACCAGGTCGCCACCCCGCGGTCGCTCGCGCAGGAACGCGAGCAGCTCGTCGAACGTCAGGGGCGCGTCGTCCGGGTCGGGGGCCTCGTCGGCGCCCTCCTCCCGCGGCCAGGTCGCCCCGCGGACGACGAGCTCGACGCGGCCGTCGAGGTGCGCCGGCCACGCGACGTCCAGGCCGAGCACCTCGCCGGGGCGCCGCCACGGCTGCAGCCGCAGGTAGAGCGGGACGACGGTCCCCGCCACGGGCTCGCCGGCCTCGGCGATCACCTGGCGGACCTCGACGTCGCGGCGTTGGTCCTCGATCCGCATGAGCAGCGAGACGCGCGTGACCCGCGGGTCCTGGAAGGGGTTCCGCGCCAGCAGCGCCAGCGGCGCGCCCGTCAGCCGTGCCGCGGCGGTGGCCACGTCGGTCGCGTGGACGACCGCCTCGGACAGGCGCAGGCCGGGTCCGTCGCGCAGGCCGACGTCCCAGTGGACGGTCGCCGTGCCGCCGCCGCTCCGCCCACGAACGCGGTCCAGCGCCTCCAGCGTGGCGACCGCGACGAGCCCGGGCCACAGATCCGGATCGCGGACCACCTCGAAACGCATGGTGGTCTGCTCCTCGAGGCCGGCCGCGTTCGTGGCGGCCACGGTCAGCGTGACGGGCAGCAGGTCCGGCCGTTCGCCCAGCCGGCCCCCGACCGCGGCGAGGCGGTCCTGCTCGAGCCGACCGAGGACGGCGGCGCCGGCGTCCGCCAGCTTGAACGGCACGCTTCGCCGCGGGACCAGGGCGGTGACCCGCGCGGCCAGCAGCGGCCAGTCGACCGCACCGGCGCCCAGCAGCGGGTGGCCGAAGGCGAGCCAGCGGTCGCCCTGGAGCTCGGTCAGCGTGCCGATGGCGCTGACGCTCACGTCACCGCGCACCCAGCCGACGGCGACGGCCGAACCGGGGACGAGCGGACCCTCGGCCTCCGCGCCGGACCCCCCGCCGGGCAGCACCTGCACCGTGTCGAACGACGCCGACGTCAGTTCGCGCTGCAGCAGCCCCAGCGCCCGCTCGCCGAGGCCGGCGACGAGCACCGGCGTCGCGATCGGCGCGATGCCCGCCGCGCGCAGCGCCGCCATGGCGTGCCCGGCGGTGCCCGCGCCGGGCGCGGCCGTCCCGCCGGCGGCCACGGCGGGCCATCCCTGCGTGCGCATGGCCTCGATGGGCGTGACCAGGGCGAGGCCGCCAGGGGCGTCCGCGAACGTGTAGCCGATCGCGCCCAGCAGCGCCTCGGACCCGTCGTGCGGCAGCACGACGGGGCTGCCGCTCATGCCCGCGGCGACGCCGCCGGCCGCGTCGATCAGGGGCCCAGAGGCGCGCACGAGGACCAGCGGGAAGCCGAGGCCGAATCCCTCCTGGCGCGCGACGACCTCGATCGCGAAGCGCTCCACGCCGTCGGGGCCCTCGGTCAGGGCGTACCCGACCGTCCCGGGTGCCAGCTCGTCGAGCGGGAACGCGGGCCAGCCCGACGTCGTCTGCGCACCTGCCGGTGGCGCCAGCAGTGCGGCGGCGGCGAGCACCAGGACGAGCGCCCGCCCCGGCCGGCGGCACCTCATCGCCGCAGGAAGGTGTCCGAGATGAGGGCGTCCTGCAAGACCGGGATCATGTCGAGCGCCTGTCCCGTCCCGAGCGCGACGCAGTCCATCGGGTTCTCCGCCACCGACACGGGGATGCCCGTGCTCTGGCGCAGCAGTTCGTCGAAGTTCTTCAGCAGCGAGCCGCCGCCGGTCATGATGATGCCGCGGTCGATGACGTCGGAGACGAGCTCCGGCGGCGCCATCTCCAGCACCCGGCGGACGCCGTCGGCGATCTTCTGGACGGGCTCCTTGAGGGCTTCGACGGTGTCCTCGGTCGTGACGCGGATCGTCTTCGGCAGGCCGTTGATGAGATCGCGCCCGCGCACCTCGATCTCGCGAACGTCCTCCGGGCGGGCCACGACGGCCGCGCCGACCTTCATCTTGACCTCCTCGGCCGTACGGTCACCGATGAGCAGGTTCTCCTTGTGGCGGATGTGCCGGATGATGGCCTCGTCGAACTCGTTGCCGGCGATGCGCAGCGATTCGGAGACGACGATCCCGCCCAGGCTGATGATGGCGACGTCGGTCGTCCCGCCGCCGATGTCGACGATCATGGACCCTGTGGGCTCGGCGATCCGGACCCCGGCGCCGATCGCCGCCGCCAGTGGCTCCTCGATGAGGAAGGCTTTGCGCGCGCCGACCTCGCGCGTCGCCTGCAGCACCGCGCGGCGCTCCACCTCGGTCACGCCCGACGGGACGCACACCATGATGTTCGGCTTGAACCAGCGACCGGCGCCCGTGACGACGCGGCGGACGAACGCCTTGAGCATCTTCTCGGTCAGGTCGTAGTCGGCGATCACGCCGTCGCGCATGGGACGCACGGCGACGATGTTGCCCGGCGTGCGGCCGAGCATGCGATACGCCTCGTCGCCGACGGCCTTGACCTCGTTGGTATCGCGCACCATCGCGATCACCGAGGGCTCGCGGAGCATGATGCCCTTGCCCTTGACGTAGATGAGGACGGTCGCCGTCCCCAGGTCCACGCCGATCTCCTGCCAGAATCTCATCAAGACATCAGCTCCCGACGGGGTGCGCCCCGGTGCGGCGGCGGTGCGGTTCGGCGCCGATCGAGGGGCACGATCGCGGCGGTCGACCGGCGTGCCCAGCACCCCGCGCGGCAGTATACCCACCCCCCGGTCCGGACCGGCGGCCCGCGGGCTCACGCGACGTCTGCGGGCTCGTAGCGGACGACCGGTGGCGCCGCGTCCGGCGCGTCCACCCGTCTAGCGTGGACGGCGGCGTCGGGCGCGCTGCCGAGGCTCGCCGCCGCCGCCGCCGGCAGGTCGCGGGTGGCCACCCGGCGGCGGCCCTCGCCGCCCGACGGTCGCCCGTCGGCCGCGATGCGCCACGTCTCGGTCCACGCCTCGCCGCGGCGCGCCTCGGTGGCGACCGTGCCGCGTTCGCCCGGGTGGATGCAGGCCGCCGCCCGGGCCGCGAGGGTGTCGCCGCCCACCAGCGGCACCCCGAGGGCGCGGGCCGCCGCCGTCGCCCACGCGACCCCGACGCGCGCGCCGGTGTACGAGCCGGGACCCACGCCGACGCCGATCCCGCCGAGGTCGGCGGCCGCGATGCCGTGTTCGACCACGAAGGCGTCCACCCGGACGGCCAACTCACCGGCCAGGCGGCGGTCGAGGCGCCACGCCGCGCGCGCGACGCGACCCGTGTCCGGCCACCACAGCGCCAGCGACAGGAAGGGCGTCGCGGTGTCGAGACCCAGCCGCGGGGCCGTCGCCGTCACGCGGGTCCCCGGTCCGGGTCCCAGTGGGCCGCTCGCCGCTCGCCGTCGCGCGTCAGGCGCAGGTGCCAGGCCTCGGGATGGGCCGCGAGCAGGCGCTCGCCCCATTCGACGACCACGGCCCGTGCGCGGTCGAGGTAGGCCTCGAGGTCGAGCGCGGCGGCGACGTCGGCCGAGGCGGCGAGCCGGTAGGCGTCGACGTGCACCAGCGGGCCCGCGGGCGTCGGGTACTCGTGAACCAGGGTGTAGGTCGGGCTGGTGACGTCGGCGTCGCTGCCCAGCGCCGCGGCGAGCGCGGCCACGAACGTCGTCTTGCCGGCACCGAGCGGCCCCGAGACGATGAGGAGCTGGCCCCGCGGCAGGACGGCCGCGGTGCGCAGGGCGAGCGCGCGGGTCGCGGCCAGGTCCGGGAGGTCCACCCGTCAGCCCTCGGGCGGATCGGGCGGCTCGGCGGCGCCCGTGGGCTCGCCGAAGAGGTCGTCGAACGCCCCGAGGACGTCGTCCAGTCGCCCCCCGCTGACGAGCTGGTCGGCGATCGCGCGCGTCGCCTCGAAGGCGGCCTCGAGGTGCCGCAGGGTCTCCTCGGCGTCGCTGAGCGAGGCGAACAGCTGCGCCTGCAGGCCCGGTGAGACGCGACCGATCGCGTCGCGCTGGTCGTCGAGGTGCAAGAGCACCCGGCGGACGGCGGCGACGTCGTCGTTGTTCAGGCGCGCCACCGTGCGGAACGACGCCAGTGCCGCGGCGAGGCGCGCGTCGAAGCCGGCCAGCCTGGCCGCGAGTTCGGCGTCGACCTGGGCGAGTCGCGCCTCGAGCGCCGCGACGGCCTCGGCGCCGCCGTCGTCCGTCTCGACCGCCTGGCGCGCGGTCGCGATGAGCCCCTCGAGGCCTTCGGCGGACGGCACGCCGGCATCGCTCGCCCGCTGCGCCTCCTGCCGCGCGCGCAGGTAGCGCCGACGCAGGGCCGAGCGGCGCACGTCACGGGTCGCGGCCACCTCGCGCTCGACCTCGTCGAGGACCGGGAAGGCGCCGTCGTCGAGCTGCCGAGCGGCGGCCTGGAGCGCCCGCAGCAGGGCCTCCGGGGCGGGGTCGCCCGCCTCCCGCGCCAGCTCGTCGAGGCGGTTCGCCACCGCCGTGCGGGCGTCTGCGGTGAGCTGCGCCACCAGGTGGGTCAGCGCGCGGAGCCGTGCGTCGTCGTCGCCCCCGTCCGCCTCGAGAGCTTCGACCTCGCCTCTGACGGCGGTCGCCCGGGCACGCAGCCCGGCGATGTCGGGGAGCTGCGCCAACCGCGCGCTCAGCTCGCGCACCCGCGCCATCTGGCGAGCGGACTGGTCGCCGCTCGCCTCGGCGACGGCGCGTTGCCAGGCCGCCTCGGCGTCGAGCGCCGTCTCGAGCAGGGCCGAGCCGTGCTCCTCGGCGAGGGCGTCTTGGCGCAGCGCGGCCAGCGCTTCGGCCAGGCGCTCGCGGGCGCGGCTCAGGCGTGGCTCGTCGGTCGCCTGGCGCACGGCCGCCTCGAGCCGCTCGCGGACGGCCGCGATCTGCGAGCGCTGCTCGTCCGAGCGGGCGGCGCGCTCTCGGCGCTCGCGCTCGATGCGCTCGCCCTGGGCGAGCGCCGTCGCGTGCAGTTCGCGGACGGTGGCGACGTCCTCGACGGCCGGCAAGGTCTCCTCGAGCAGGTCGAGCGCAACGGTGAGCGCGTGCCGCAGGTCCACCGCGTCCACGTCTTCAGGCAGGTTCTCGGCCTCGGCACGGATCGCCGCGAACTCGTGGCGCAGGGCCTGACGCCGGGCCTCCGTCTGCGCCGCCCAGCCGTGCGCCAGCTGCGCGAGGCGCTCGCCCACGACGCGACCGGCGTCGTGTTCGGCGCGCAGCTCGGTCGCCGCCTCGGCGAGCGCCGGCACGTGCCGCAGCAGTTCGGCGTAGCGTGCGACGAGCGCCTCGAGGTCACGGGCCTCGCCCTCCAGGTCGAGGGCGCGCAGCCGATCGCGGGCATCGGCCGCCGGCGCGTCGTCCGCCTGCCCGGCCCCGCCCACGGGCCGTCCGGTGGGCCCGGTGCCCGTCTCGGCGATCGCCTCCGCGGGGGCGTCGCGTCCGTCGATCGGGACCAACGTCGGCGCGCGCGGGCGACCGTCGCCGCGGCCGAGGTCCGGGAGCGCCTCGTCCTCGTCGAGCACGGTCGATTCGACCAGCTTGCGCAGCTCACGCGCGAGCTTCTCGGCGCGCTCGATCTCGGCCTCGACCAGCGTGCGGCGCTGCTGCGCCTCGCGCACGCCCGCGATGAGGGCGGCGAGCCGGCGGACGCCGGCGGTGCCGAGCGGGGAGACGGCCTCCAGGACCGACTCGAGGTCGGCGAGGGTGCGCGCCTGCAGCACGAGCTGGTCCTCGAGCTTCTGGTGGACCAGCTGCAGCTGCCCCTCGGCCTCGCCGACCACGGCGGCCGCATCGCCGCCGGCGACCAGTTCGTTCTCCGCGACCTGCACCAGGGAGCGGAGCTTGCGGACCTCCGGCCAGCTGAAGTACAGGTTGAGCGGGCGCAGCGCGCTCTGCAGCTCGGCGACCGCGACCCGCAGCGGGTCGTCGACGTCGACCTCGACCGGGGTCGACCTTGCGCCCCCCGCGGGCGCCGCCGCGGCGGGCGCCGTCGCCGTCGTCGGCGCGTCGCCTGCCGCGGGCGGGGCGGTCTCGTTCAGGTACGCCTCGATCTCGCGGACCAGCTCGCGCGAGGCCTCGACCGTCCGGGTCGTCTGCAGGTGGCGGAACACGGGTCCGCGCAGGATGGCCTCCGCGGCCTCGTGCGTCAGCGTCTCGGGCGTGGCGCCGCCGGGCGCCATGCCCTCGCGCAGCAGGCGCGAGACCACGCGCGGCGGCACCTGTGACTCCAGCGACTCGACGAGCGCCTGGTACAGAGCGTTGGGTCGCATCCGCCCGCTCTCGGCTCAGCCGTCCAGCGGCATCAGGCTTCGTCGTCCCAGTCGACCGTCCGCGCGGTCGACTCCGTGTGCCGGACGCTGCCTGCCGGGCGCTCGCCGGGACGGCTCGCCGCCCGCGAGCTGCGGCGTCCGCCGAGGAGCCCGAATTGCCGGCTGATGCCGCTGAGCCCGGCGATCGCGAACGCCACCGCCAAGAGCGTCAGTGCCGCCCAGACCGTTTGTGCCACCACGTTGCCGAACACGGAGTAGGCCGCCAGCGGAAGCAGGGTGTCGATCGCCGCGTAGCTGTGCAACAGCCCGCCGAGGCCGATGACGCCTTCGAAGAGGGCCGGCAGCCAGAGCAGGAACAGCGCCACGCCGATCGCCTGCCAGTTGCGGTTGCCGCCGCCGAACGCGAGGTTCAGGAGGAACAGCGGGATCAGGGCCAACAGCCCGAGCGCCAGCGTGACCGCGTCGCGCAGCGTACCCGCCCACACGGCGGTGGTCTCGGCCGCGCCGCGCTGCAGCGCGGGCGTCGCGGCGTCGCCGAGCACCGCGCCCGCCGCGTCGATCTGACCCGCCAGAACCACGGCGTCCTGGGCGCGCACTGGCGACACCCCGCCGAGGTGCCGCAGCAGGTTCTGGGTGACGTCGTCGACCCGCAGGTCGCTCGGTCGGACGACGGGAGAGAGCCACGCCTCGTACGCGTTGGCCAGCGCGTCGATCGCGGCATGCGCGCGGGCGTCGTCGCCGACGTGCGCGGCGGCCACGACCGTGGTGGCATGGCCGGTCACCGCCGACAGCATCGCCTCGACGGTCTCGAGGCCTGCGTCCAGCAGGAGCTCGGCGTGCTCGGTGCGGGTGGCGAAGGGCATGCCGACCGCGGCGAGCTCGCCCTCCAGGGCGTCGAGGCGTTCGCGTCGGGCCGCCTCCTCGAGCTCGAAGATGAGCGCCGCAACGTCGATGGCGGGAGCGTCACCCGCCTCGGCGGCGAGGATGGCAGCGAGCGGGGTGGCGGGGTCGGCGTCCTCGGGGGCGCCCTCTGCCGGTTCGGGCGCCTCGGTGACGTCCTCGACGCCGGGGAGGACGATCGGCTGCGGGGAGAGGGCGGTGCCGCCGCCGGGCACGCTCGCTCGCCGCTCGCGGGCGGCGGTGCCCATCGCGACGATCTCGCTGCCGACGGACTCGAGGGCCGCGTCGAAGCTCTCGAGCTGGCCGCCGACCAGGGCGACCGCGGCCCCGACGAACTCCTGGTTCAGGGTGGCGACCGTGCGGGGCGAGTCCTGGACCAGCAGGAAGGCCCCGTAGGCGCGCGCGAACGAGCGGTACGCCCCGCCGAGGTCGGTCGCCGCCAGCTCCTCCGCGGCGGCGAGGTGGGTCGTGATGACGTCGGCGACGCCGACCTCGACGAGGTAGCGCAGGGTGGCGGTCGGCTGCTCGGGGTTGGCCAGCGGCTCGCGATCGATGGGGGCGAACCCGACGTCGTCCGCGATGCGCACGAGTCGCTCGCGCGCCAGCGGCAGATCGCCGTCGACGGCGGCGCGCAGGGCCGCGTCGTAGAGCAGCCGCTGGAAGGCGCCCTCCAGGACGGCGGCCTGCACGGCCAGGTCGTCGCGACTACCGTTCGCGATCGCCGTCCGGGCCCGGTCGAAGACGCGCTGCATCCCCGTGACGAGGCTGCTGCCAGCCGCGTCGCGCGACAGGGTCAGCAGGCTGGCGAAGGCGCGGTCCACGCTCTCTCGCGCCGTGACGTTGTCGGCGGGCATGGCCGCGACCGCCAGGCGCAGGTTCTCGATGGCCAGGCCGTAGCGCTGGACGAACGCGTCCTCTTCTTGCGCCCACGCCGAGGCGGCCAGGGCGAGCGCCAGCAGCGCGCTCAGGGCGAGTCGACGGGTGCGAGCGTTCATCGTTCCTCCTCCAGCGCGGCGAGCGCTGCGTACACGGCGCCAAGGTTGACGTCGACGGTACCCATCAGGGCGATCCAACGGGGCGGAACGGGGATCGCGACGAGCCGACCCCCGGGGGTGTCGATGGCGACCGAGCGGAGCGCGCCCTCGCGTGCGACGAGGGCAGCGCCAGCCGCGACCAGGCCGCCGAGGCCCGCGGCGTCCGGCAGCGCGCCGCGCACGTCCAACGGTCGTCCGGCGGCGTCGAACACGGCGACGCCGTGCACCCCGTCGAGTGCGGCGAGCACGGTGGCGAAGCCGTCGACGTCGCGTTCACGCGTCGTCTGGGGCTCCGTCGAAGCGGCGGCGAGGACCGCGGGGCCGGGCCGGGCCGGACCCGCCTCGACCTCGCTGGGGGTGGCGCCGCGGCTCGCCGGCGACCAGGCCCGCGCGTCGCGCGCGAGCTTCCGCAGGGTGCGGCGAAGGCCTGGATCGGGCACCACGCCGCGCAGCTCGCGGTAGACGCCCTGCAGGAGCACGTGCGCCATCTGCTCGCCGGAGACCTCGTCGGGCGAGCGCCGGTGCCGCCGCAGCGCACGGTCCAGGACGCTGGTCGCCGCACGACGGGGCAACAGGCCCGTCAGCGCCGACCGGGTGCGTTCGTAGACCGTGTTCGCCAACATCGTCCCCCATCCGGCCGCCGGCCGCTGGGGGCGGCGACGCCTAGCTGCGCGCATCATACCGACGGACGCGGGCCCATTCGGCGCGGCTGGCCGCGCGGGCATCGCGTCCTCCGATGTCGTCCAGCGTAGGCTTCGCGCGCGTCGCGGCTTGTGAAATCCTCACCGGCGCCGAAGGATCGTGGCCGGCCGTCGCCTCAGGACGCCGCCGCGCGCGCCGCGCGGGTCACGCCGCTCACGACCTGCAGCGCGGGCCGGTAGCGCAACCGCGCGGGACCGATGAGCGTGAGCCCGCCGGCGGCGGTGCCGGAGCGCCAGTGGGCGGAGACGAGCGCGAGCGTCTCGTCCCACGCCAGTTCCAGGCCATCGGTAGCCGCCTCGGGCCCTGTCGCCGGTCGCGTGGGCTCGGCCGCTGGACGCTCGACGCGTTCGACGAGCAGGCGGACGAACGCGGGGTCCTCGGCCTCGGGCTCCTGGAGCACCCCCGCCAGGCCGGCCGTCACCGTGCGCGCGGGGGTCACGGCCGGCCACGCGGTGCGGATCGCCAGCAGCGTGCGCGCGAGCTCGGGATCGGCCGCACGCGCCAGCGCCGTCAGCGCCGCAGGGACGGCGGCGACCGGCAGGGTCAGCTGGCGCAGCTGCCTTTCGGCGTCGTCGAGGACCTCGTCGTCCGGGTTCGGGTCGAGATCGACCCGCACCTGGCGGACCAGGCCGTTCTCGAGGACGACCACCGCCATCAGGGCACGCGCGTGGATCGGGGTGAGGTGGATCTCGAGCGCGTGGAGGCGGTCGTCGGTCGGCAGCGTGACGACGACGGCGTACCCCGAGAGCTCGGCCGCCGCCTGCGCGAGTTGCTGCAGCAGCCCGTCGCCGTGGCTGCTGGCGAAGCGCCGCCGCAGGGCCTCGAGCAGGGCGGGGGCCATCGGCGCGGGCGGGATGAGGTCGCGCGCGTAGCGGCCGAAGCCCGACGACGTCGGGATGCGGCCCGCCGAGGTGTGCGGCTGCTGCAGCAGGCCGGCCTCCTCGAGCGACGCGAAGGCGTTGCGCACCGTCGCGCTGGAGACGTCGAGCTGCGCGGCGACCGTCGCCGAGGAGACCGGGCGCGCGGTGCGCACGTAACCTTCGGCGACCAGATGCAGGATGCGCTCGAGCCGCGCTTGCATGGGCAGGAGGCTACCACCTGCGCGGCCCGCGCGACGAGCCGTCGGCGACCGCGCTGCCGGGCCTCGCGTGCGCCGACCGCGGCCGGCGTCAGCGCTCGGACAGCGCCACGATCCTGGCGATCGCCGCCACGGGGATCGGCATGACGGAGAGCCGGTTGCCGCGGCGCAGCAGGGGGAGGTCGAGTCCGGCGAGCACGGGGTCGTCGCGCATCTCGGCCAGCGTCACCAGGCGCCTCAGCGGTCGCGTCGCCCGCACGTCCACGAGCCACCAGCGCGGCGCCGAACGGTCGCTGCCGGCGTCGTGGTGGTCGGAGCCCGCGTCGAACTGCGTCGGGTCGGGGTACGCCTCGCTGGCCACCTCCGCCAGGCCGGCCACGCCCGGGGGGTCGGCGTTCGAGTGGTAGAAGAGCACCACGTCACCCACCCGCATGTCGTCGCGCAGGTAGTTCCGCGCCTGGTAGTTGCGCACGCCGTCCCACGGCGTCGTGCGGCCCTCCGCGCGCATGAGGTCGTCGAAGCCGAACACGTCGGGCTCGGACTTCACGAGCCAGGCGCGCGTCACGCCCACGCGATCGTGCCGGGGTCGGCCACCGGGGACGTTCACTCCCATTCGATCGTCCCCGGTGGCTTGGAGGTGATGTCGTACACCACGCGGTTGACCTCCGGCACGGCGTTGACGATGCGGCTCGACACCGTCGCGAGGAACTCGTGCGGCAGGCGCGCCCAGTCGGCGGTCATGCCGTCGACCGAGGTCACGGCGCGCAGGGCCACGGTGTGGGCGTAGGTGCGGCCGTCGCCCATGACGCCGACCGAGCGCAGCGGCGTCAGCACCGCCAGCGCCTGCCAGGTCTCCTGGTAGAGGTCGAACTCCCGCAGCGCGCTGACGAAGATGTCGTCGACCCGCTGCAGGACGGCCAGGCGCTCCGGCGTCACCTCGCCGAGGACGCGGATCGCCAACCCGGGGCCGGGGAAGGGGTGCCGGTCGCGCAGGTGCGGCGCCAGCCCCAGCGCCTCCGCCACCTCGCGCACCTCGTCCTTGAAGAGCGTGCGGAAGGGCTCGATGAGGTCGAACTCGAGGTCGTCCGGTAGGCCGCCCACGTTGTGGTGCGACTTGATGTTCGCCGCGCCGTGCCCGCCGGCCGACTCGATGACGTCGGGGTAGAGCGTCCCCTGGGCCAGGAAGCGAATGCGGCCGCCGTCGGCCTGCAGCCTGCGCGCCTCCTCCGCGAACACCTCGATGAAGGCTCGGCCGATCGCCTTGCGCTTCTCCTCCGGATCCACCACACCCGCCAGCGCGCCGACGAAGCGCTCCTGCGCGTCGACGCGCACCAGGGCGACCCCCAGGCCGCGCAGCGCACGCTCGACCTCGTCGCCCTCGCCGAGGCGCAGCATGCCCGTGTCGACGAAGACCGGTACCAGCCGGTCCCCCAGGGCGCGGTGGAGCAGCAGGCCCAGGGTGGTGGAGTCGACCCCGCCGCTGATGCCGAGGAGCACGCGTTCCTCGCCCACCTGCGCGCGGACGTCGGCCACCGCCGCTTCGACGATGTGAGCGGCCGTCCAATCGCGCGGCACGCCCGTCGCATCGACGAAGCGGTCGAGCAGCGAGAGGCCCTTCGGCGTGTGGCGCACCTCGGGGTGGAACTGCAGGCCGTACCAGTGACGCGCCACGTCCTCCATCGCGGCGACCGGCGTGTCCGAGGTGCTCGCCGTCACGGCGAAGCCGCGCGGCGGCCGCTCGACGTTGTCCCCGTGGCTCATCCAGGCGACGAACTCGCCCTCGACCCCCTCGAACAGGGCGCCGCCGTAGCTCGTCAGGACTGCCTTGCCGTACTCGCGCACGGGGGAGGGCGCGACCTCGCCGCCGAGCGCCCGCGCGAGCAGCTGCATGCCGTAGCAGATCGCCAGGATCGGCAGCCCCGCGTCGAGCAGGCCCGCGGGCAGCTGCGGCGCCCGCTCGCCGTAGACGCTCTGCGGTCCGCCCGACAGGACCACGCCGCGGGCGTCGAGCTCGCGCAGGCGCGCTGGCGTCACGTCCGGGGTCTCGATCACCGAGAACACCTGCAGCTCGCGCAGCCGGCGGGTGATGAGGCGGGTGTACTGCGATCCGTAGTCGATGACGACCAGGCTGGCCATGGGGCCTCCGGTGCGGCTCAGGGCGCCGCGGGGCTGGGGAACGCGAGGCGCAGGTCGCGTTCGAACGGGAGGATGAGGTCGACGGTGGGCGACCGGCGCTCGCCGAAGCGGGCCTCGAAGCTCCAGCGCCCGTCGAGGTCGAGCCACACCTTACCGGGCACGCTGGCGATGACGGAGCCGACCGCCAGGGACGAGCCCGGCGGGCTGGTGACGACGACCAGGCCCACGGGGGGATGGCCCGGCGGGGCCACCGTCACGTCGACGACGTGACCGGTCGCTGCCCCGGGCGGTTGCCCGTGCGGCGCCGCGCGCTGGCCCCACGACGCGAGCCCGACCCAGGTGAACGACGCGATCACCAGCGCGATCGCCAGGCGCAGGCGCACCTCGGGGCGCAGGCCGGCCCACGTCCCGTCGGCGGCGTCCTCGGCGGCAGGCGTCGGGCCCGGGGTGCGCAGGCGATGCGCGAATCGACCCACACGCCCGACGAGCGGCACGGTCGCCTGCGATGCGCGGTGCAGCCACTGCTGGGCGACCCGGGCGGCGAGCGCGAGCACGCCGATCCCCCCGCGTCGCACGAGGGAGCCCGGCGGGGGACCGCGCACCACGCGCGGGCTTGCCGCGTCGTCGGTCGCGTGCGACCGGGCGGCGGCGGCGTCGGCCGTGCCTGGCCCGGCGGCGGCGCCGGCGGGCGTGCCTGGCCCGGCGGCGGCGCCGGCGGGCGTGCCCGGCCGTGCGGCGTCGACGTCCCCGGCGTCGACGATCGCGGCCAGGCGGGCGCGGGCTTCGGCACTCAGGCGCGTGCCGGGCAGCCGCAGCAGGCCGGCGGCGATGTCCCGCGCGTCGCTCGCGGCGTCCGCATCGTCGCGCCAGCGGACGCCGTAGCCCTCGATCCACACCTGGGCCCCGCGGCGCCACAGCCGCTGCGGGCCGAGATCTCCATGGACCGCGCCGCACGACCTGGCCAGGCGCAGCGTCGTCAGGGCGGCCTCGACGACGGCGTCGTCGACCGCGGACGGGTGGCGGTCGAGGGGCTCCGCGCCGGCGGCCGCCTCGAGATCGAGCGTCGTCCGGCCGTCGCGCTCGTCGACGCGCAGCACGCGCCAGGCGCCGGCGGGCGAAGCCATGCCCGGGCGCAGGGTGGGGGGGCCGGCGAAGCGGTAGCGCATGAGCGGCAGGCCGGTGACGGGGTCGGTGACCCGCTCGCGTTCGACCCGTCCGACGTCCGGCTCGTGCTCGGCCGTCCTGAGGGTCGTCGCTTCGCGGGCCATGCCCGCCATGGTACGCAGCGGCGAAGCGACCGAACAAGGCGCCGCGGGGGTGCTCGCGCGGCGCGCCGCGGCCCGCCCCGGCGTCGCGTTGGGCGCCCCCCGTGGGCCGCGGCGCTGGTAGCGTGGGGCATGGAACTCACCGAACGCGCCGTCATGGACGCGCTGGCGACCGTGCTCGACCCCGAGCTGCAGCAGGACCTCGTCTCCCTCGGCATGATCGAGCACCTGGCGATCGACGGCGAGCGGGTCGTCCTGCGGGTGCAGTTGACGACGCCTGCCTGCCCCATGAAGGCGAAGATCGAGACCGACGTCCGCGCCGCGCTCGCGGGCGTGGCCGGCGTGGGCGAGGTCGAGCTCAGCTTCGGCGCCCAGGTCCGCGCCAGCGCGACGGCCAACCTGCCGGGCGTCAAGCACGTGGTCGCCGTCGGCTCCGGCAAGGGCGGGGTGGGGAAGTCGACGATCGCCGCCAACCTGGCCGCCGGCCTCGCTCTCGACGGCGCCGACGTCGGGCTGCTCGACGCCGACATCTACGGTCCGTCGCAGGCGCGGATGTTCTCCGTGGAGGGGCGGCGGCTGATGGCCGACGAGCAGAAGCGCATCCTGCCGCTGAAGAACTACGGCGTCCGCATCCTGTCGATCGCCAACCTGGTGGAGGACGGCCAGGCGCTGACCTGGCGGGGTCCCATCCTGCACGGCACGCTCACGCAGATGCTGCAGCAGACGGTGTGGGGCGACCTCGACTACCTCATCGTCGACCTGCCGCCCGGCACCGGGGACGTCCAGCTGTCGCTGGCGCAACTCGTCAACCTGACCGGTATGGTGCTCGTCACGACCCCGCAGGACGTGGCGCTGCTCGACGTCAAGCGCGCCGCGACCATGGCCCGCAAGACCCACGTCCCGCTCCTGGGCGTCATCGAGAACATGAGCTACTACGCCCTGCCGGACGGGAGCAAGGACTTCCTGTTCGGCGAGGGCGGCGCCCGCGCCTTCGCGGAGCAGGAGGACCTGCAGCTGCTCGGCGAGATCCCGATCACGCGCCGGCTGCGCGAGAGCGGCGACGCTGGCGTGCCGCTGGTGATCTCCGACCCCGACGACTTCAGCGCGTTGGCGCTGCGCGAGGTGGCCCGGCGGGTCGCTGGCCAGGTCTCCATTCAGGCGCTGCAGACGCTGCCGATGGCGTAGGGTCGCGTCCGCGGCGGTGGGACGACGCCAAGCCGTACCGCCCCTACGGCGCGCCAGCGCCGGCACACGAGGTTGACGCGCCCGCGGGCCGTCGTTAGGCTGTCCCCCACGGGAGGAGTAGCCCCCTCCCGCGCGACAGAGAGGCCCGGGCCCGACGGCCGCCGCAGGCGGCGTCGGTGGCTGAGACTCGGACCGGCAGCGCAGGGGGTGAACGTCGCCCGTGTCGCGTCGGTGGAGCCGCCGCCCGTGTGGCGTCGGTGGAGCCGCCGCCCGTGTGGCGTCGGCGGTGCCGACGCCACCAGGGGAAGAACCGGCGCCCGCGCCGCAGTAGAACCCCAGCCCGTGGCCGACACGGGCACGAGCGCCCCGTTCCCACGGGGAACCGCGGTGGTACCGCGGGGCCGACGCCCCGTCCGCGCCTCACCTCACGCAGCGTGGGCGCGTCCGGCGCCCGCCCCAGGGAGCCGCCGATGACCGAACCCGACACGCACGATCGCTTCGAGTTACCCCCCCGCTACGACCCCGCCCAGGTCGAGGCCCGCTGGGTGCGGCGCTGGGCCGAACGGCCCTTCGCCGTCGACCCCGCGAGCCCGAAGCCGCCGTTCACGATCGTCATCCCGCCGCCGAACGTCACCGGCAACCTGCACCTCGGGCACGCCTTCGACAACGCCATCATCGACGCGCTGATCCGCTTCAAGCGCCTGCAGGGGTACGAGGCGCTGTTCCAGCCGGGCACGGACCATGCCGGCATCTCGACGCAGGTGCAGGTCGAGCGCGCCCTGCAGAGCGAGGGCACCGACCGCCACGCGCTCGGGCGCGAGGCGTTCCTGGAGCGCATGTGGGCCTGGAAGGAGCGTTACGGCGGCATCATCTTCGAGCAGCTGCAGCGGCTCGGCGTGTCGGCCGACTGGACGCGCATCCGCTTCACGCTCGACGAGGGGCTGTCGCGCGCCGTGCGCAAGCAGTTCGTCGAGCTCTACCACCGCGGCCGGATCTTCCGTGGCGAGCGCATCGTGCACTGGGATCCGCTCAGCCGCACCACGCTCTCCGACCTCGAGGTCGACCGCGAGGAGCGGCCCGGGCACCTCTACCGCATCGCCTACCCGCTCGAGGGCGGCGCGCCCGGCGAGGCGCTGGAGATCGCCACCGTCAGGCCCGAGACGATCTTCGCCGACCAGGCGGTCGCGGTGCACCCCGACGATCCGCGCTTCGCGCCCCTCGTCGGGCGACGCGTGCGCATCCCGCTCACCGACCGCCTCATTCCCGTCATCACGGACGCGGCGGTCGAGCCCGACTTCGGCACCGGCGCGCTGAAGATCACCCCCGCCCACGACCCCACCGACTTCGAGATCGGCGAGCGGCACGGGCTCGCTCGCCCCTCCGTCATCGGCCTCGACGGCCGGCTCCAGGGCGAGCTGGTGCCACCCGAGTTCCGCGACCTGGACCGCTTCGAGGCGCGCGCGCTGGTGGTCGCCGCCCTGCGCGACGCCGGCGACCTCAAGGGCATCACGGACCACACGATCGCGCTCGGCCTGTCGCAGCGGACCGGCGAGCCGGTGGAGCCGCTCCTCTCGACCCAGTGGTTCTACGACACCTCGGACGCCGCCGAGCGTGCGCTGGCCGCGCTCGAGGCGGGGGAGATCCGACTGGTGCCGGAGCGCTACACCAAGGTCAACCGCGATTGGCTGGCGAACCTGCGGCCGTGGAACGTCTCGCGCCAGCTGTGGTGGGGCCACCGCATCCCGGCCTGGTACGACGAGGACGGCCGCGTCATCGTCCCCGATCCCAGCGACCCGTTCCTCGACCCGCCGGACGACCCCCGCTACGCCGATCGCACGCTGACGCAGGACCCCGACGTCTTCGACACCTGGTTCAGCTCCAACCTGTGGCCCTTCAGCACCCTGGGCTGGCCCGACACCGAGGACCCCTTCTACCGGCGCTTCTACCCGACCTCCGTGCTGGTGACCGGCTACGACATCCTCTTCTTCTGGGTCGCGCGCATGGAGCTCGCCGCCTTCGAGTTCACCGACCGGGCGCCCTTCCACACGGTCGTCCTGCACGGGCTGGTGCTCGACGAGCACGGGCAGAAGATGTCGAAGTCGAAGGGCAACGGCATCGACCCGCTCGAGCTGATCGCCGAGAGCGGCGCCGACGCGCTGCGCTTCGCCATGAGCCACGCCAGCACGGGCGGCCAGGACGTGCGCTGGGACCCGCGCCGGGTCGAGATGGGCCGCAACTTCTGCACCAAGCTGTGGAACGCCGCCCGCTTCGCGCTCGGGCACCTCGACGGGCCCAGCGACGCCGGCCCCCCCGAGCGGCTCGCCGACCGCTGGATCCTGTCGCGCCTGGCGACCGCGACCCGTGCCGTGACCGAGGCGCTCGAGGCCTACGACCTGGGCGCCGCGACGCGCGCGGCGTACGACTTCACCTGGTCGGAGTTCTGCGACTGGTACCTCGAGGCCGCCAAGCCGGCGCTGCGCGAGGGCGACCCGCGCACACGGCACACGCTGCGCACGGTGCTCGAGGGGGTGCTGAGGCTGCTGCACCCGATCGTGCCGTTCGTGACGTCGGAGCTGTGGGAGGCCGTCGGGCGGGCGACCGGCGACACCGACCGCCCGCAGGTCGCCGAGGCGACGTGGCCCGCGCCGGCCGCGGACGCGATCGACGGCGCGGCCGAGCGCGGCTTCGCGCGGCTGCAGTCGGCCGTGGGGGCCGTGCGCGCGCTGCGCGTCGACGCCGACCTACCGCCCGGGCAGGTCGTGCCGATCGCCTGGGAGGGCGACGGCGCGGACGCCCTGCGCGCCGAGTCCGAGGTCTTCGCCGCCCTCGCTCGCGTCACGCCGCTGCCGCCGGCCGGCGCGGCCGGCGCGGCGCTGTCGCAGCCGATCGACGACCTGGTCCTGCGCCTGCCGCTCGCCGGCGTGGTCGACGTGGAGGCGTGGCGGGCGAAGCAGCTCAAGCGCCTGGCGAGCCAGCGCGCGGAGGCCCAGCGCTCGCGCGGCAAGCTGGGCAACGAGCGTTTCGTGGCGGGCGCGCCCGCCGAGGTC
>JAHYJQ010000034.1 GCA_019429025.1 Trueperaceae bacterium
GAGGAGCGGCGGGTGCGCCTCCACGCGGACGTGGGCCGCGTGCAGCAGCTCGGCCGGGCCGGGGCGCCCGCCGACGAGCCGCAGCACCTGCGCCAGCGCGGCCAGCGGGTGGGTCGAGCGGAACAGGGCCACGTCGAGGCGCCCGTCGTGCGGGTCCGACGGCGGCCCCACGTCGACCGCGCCCAGGCGGACCACCCCCGAGTTGATGACGGTGACGGTGTGGGCCGCGACGACGCGGGCCTCGCCATCGATCGTCAGGGCGACGCGGCGGTTGCGGCGGCGCGCGAGGTTGCGCAGCGCCGCGCCGACGTACGCGAGGAAGCCGAACCGGCGCTTGTGTCGGGCGTCGGCGTCGCGGTTGATCTCGGCATCGAGCCCGGCCCCGAGGAACAGCAGCGACCAGCGGTCGTGCGAGAGGATCTCGATGGCGTCGAACGCCACGGCGTGCCCGGCCGCGAGCGCACGCACGGCCTGCCTCGGCTCGCTGGGGAGGCGCAGCGCCTGGGCGAGCCCGTTGCCGGTTCCCCGGGCGACGATGCCGATCGGCATGTCGCTGCCAGAGCGCAAGACGCCGGTGGCCACGGCCGTGACGGTGCCGTCGCCGCCGACGGCGACGACGGCGTCGAAGCCCTCCTCGGCGGCGCCCTGCGCCCAGCGCGTGGCGTCGTCGATGGCGGCGGTTCGGCGCACGACGACGCGCGCGGCGCCGGCGTCCGCCAACGCGCCCTCGATCTCCGTCGCGACGCGGTCGGCGTCGGCGCGGCCCGAGGATGGGTTGAGCACGACCAGGGTGTGGCGCCCGCTGAACATCGTCGCCATCCTACCGGCGGCGCCGGGCGCGGTGCGCCTCGACGCCCGCGTCACCCGCGGCGCGGCGCCCGGCCGACCCGCGGGGCGGGACTCAGGCCGCGGCGTTGCGCAGCGCCGGGTCGAGCAGGTCGCGCAGGCCGTCGCCGAAGAGGTTGAAACCGAAGGACGCGAGCAGGATCGCCAGACCCGAGAAGACCGACGTCCACGGGGAGAGCAGCATGTAGTCGCGGCTGTCGGAGAGCATGAGCCCCAGGGACGGGGTGGGGGGCTGCGTGCCGAGGCCGAGGAACGAGAGCGACGCCTCGACCAGGATGGCGGTGGACAGCGACAGGGTGATCTGCACCATGAGCGGCGCCGCGATGTTGGGCAGCACGTGCCGCAGCATGATCCGCGGGGCGCCGGCGCCCAGCGCCCGGGCGGCGGCGACGTAGTCCCACGACAGCACCGTGAGCGCGGGCCCGCGCGCGAGGCGCGCGAAGATCGGCGTGTAGACGATGCCGATGGCCAGCCCCGTGTTGACGCTGCCCGGCCCCAGGACGGCCAGCACGGCGATCGCCAGCAGGATGATGGGGAAGGCCAGCAGGATGTCCATGAAGCGCATGATCAGGCGGTCGGCCCAGCCGCCCGCGTAGGCGGCGACGAGGCCGGCGACGCCGCCCGCGAGGGTGGCGAGCAGCACCGCGCCGACGGCGGTGGAGATGCTGGTGCGGTAGCCGTGCAGGACGCGTGAGTAGACGTCGCGGCCGAAGTTGTCGGTGCCGAGCCAGTGCGCCCCCGAGGGGCCCTGCAGTCGCGCGCGGATCGACTGGGCGAAGGGGTCGTGGGTGGCGATGAGCGGCGCGAAGGCCGCGGCGCCCAGCACGACGAGGCACAGGACGAAGCCGATGAAGCCGATGCGGTTGTGCACGAGGCGGCGGAAGAAGCGGCGCATCAGGCGTACTCCACCCGGGGGTCGATCCAGGCATAGGCGAGGTCGACCAGCAGGTTCACGAACACGAACACCGCCGTCACGATGAGGATGACGCCCTGCACGAGGGGGTAGTTGCGCTCGTTGATCGCGCCGATGACGAGCCGGCCGATGCCCGGGATGGCGAACACCTGCTCGATGACCACCACGCCCGACAGCAGGTAGCCGACCTGCACGCCGATCACCGTGACCACCGGGATCATCGCGTTGCGCAGCGCGTGCTTGTACAGCAGCGTCCGGCGCGCGAGGCCCTTGGCCCTGCCGGTGCGGATGTAGTCGAGGCTGAGGACGTCGAGCAGGCTGGAGCGGAGGATGCGGCTGAGGCCCGCGACCATCGGCAGCGAGACGGCGATGACCGGCAGCACCATGCGCGCGAGGTTGCCGCCGGGGTCGTCGGCGAAGGGGACGTAGCCGATCGTCGGCCACAGTGGCAGGTAGATCGACGCGAAGTAGAGCATGAGGACGCCCACCCAGAACGAGGGGAGCGTCAGCCCGAGGATGGCGAGGATGCGCACGACGGTGTCGGCGGTGCCGCCGCGCAGCGACGCGGAGAGGATGCCGATGGGGAAGGAGACGACGATGGCGGCGGCCAGCGCCAGGCCGGTCAGCTGCAGGGTGACGGGGAGGCGCGCGAGGATCTCGTCGAGCACGGGCCGGCCCGTCCAGATGCTGCGGCCGAGGTCGCCGCGGACGACGCCCGTCAGCCACTGCCAGTACTGTTCGTGCAGGGGGAGGTGGAGGCCCAGCGACCTGCGCAGGGCCTCCACCCGGTCGGGCGTGATGTCGACGTTCGCGCCGAGCATGATCAGCACGGCGTCGCCGGGGATCATCCGGAGCATCAGGAAGATGAGCACCGACACCCCGAAGAGCACGAACACGAGGTCGAGCAGCCGCCGGACGACGTAGCTGGTCATGCGCCTTCTCCGCCTCCGACGGCCACGCGCGTCAGTTCAGCGTGACGTTGCGCAGGTAGCGCAGGCTGCGGGTGGGGGTCTGGACGAAGCCGGAGACCTCGTCGCGGTGGGCCGTGAACAGGGTGGCGTACGCCA
Organism: Trueperaceae bacterium; assembly: GCA_019429025.1. Taxonomy (GTDB): domain Bacteria; phylum Deinococcota; class Deinococci; order Deinococcales; family Trueperaceae; genus JAABTL01. The sequence goes on from JAHYJQ010000034.1 coordinate 2,827, forward strand.
GGTGGGCGATCGGGCCGTCGCACGCGAGCGCGCGCTGCAGGTCGGCGTAGATCCCCTGGCGGGTCGAGACGTCCACGGCGCGCTGGCCCGCCGTCAGCAGGGTATCGACGGCCGGGTTGCTGTACAGGAAGACGTTCGTCGAGCCGCCGCTGCGGAAGGTGCGGTCGAGGTAGCCGTCGGGGTCGATGTTGCCGCCGTTGAGGCTGGCGAAGGCATCGAAGTCGCTGTTGCGCCAGCGCTGGACGAAGGTGCCGAGCTCCTCGACGTTGACCGTCGCGCGGAAGCCCGCGTCGGCCAGCTGCGCCTGGACGACCTGGGCGGCGTCGACGACGACGCGCAGGGTGCCGAGCGTCAGGATCTCGAAGTCGATGCCGTCCGGGTAGCCGGCCTCGGCGAGCAGCGCCCGGGCGGCGGCGGCGTCGGGCGCGTAGCAGCTGTATTCAGCGACGGGCAGCGCCCAGTCGGTGAGGCCCGGGGAGAGGGGGCCGCCCGGCGCGGCGGAGCCGAAGTACACGGCCTCGACGAGCTCGTCGCGGTCGATCGCGAGGTTGAGCGCGCGGCGGACGCGGGCGTCGTCGAACGGCGGGCGCGTGGTGTTGACGCCGATCAGCGAGTAGGAGAGCTCCTGCACGCCGAGCATCGTGATGCCGGTCACGCCGCCGAGCGTCTGGGCGGTGGCGGGGTCGACGTCGGGGATGAGGTGGTAGGCGCCCGTGCGCAGGCCGGCGGCGCGCGTGGAGGCCTCGGGGACGACGTTGTAGCGCAGGGCGGCCACGCCCGGCTCGCCCGCGCGGTAGTAGTCCGGGTTGGCGGTCAGCAGGGTGTAGGTGTCGGGCACGATCTCGGCGAGCATGAAGGGCCCGGTGCCGACCATGACCTGCTGCAGGTTGTCGTGCTCCTCGACGACCTCCTGGGCGACGATCGTCAGGTTCGGCAGGTTGGCCAGGAACGGTGCGTACGGTTCGGCGAGCGTGAAGACGACGGTGAGCTCGTCGATCGCCTCGACGGAGGCGACGATCGCGAAGCGGCTCGCCTGCGGCGATCCGGTCTCGACGTCGATGATGCGCTCGTAGGAGTACACGACGTCGGCCGCCGTGAACGGCCGGCCGTTGTGGAAGGTCACCCCGTCGCGCAGGTCGAAGGTGTAGGTGAGGCCGTCCGGCGACACGGAGTAACCGGTGGCGAGCGCCGGCTCGAGCTGGAGGTCGGCGTTGATCTCGAGGAGGCCGTCGTAGACCTGCCCGATGATCTGGAAGCTGGAGAACGCGGTGACGATGTGGGGGTCGAGGCCGGCCGGCGACTGGTCGACGGCGATCTCGAGGGTCTGGGCTAGGCCGAAGCCGATGAGGGCCGCGAGGGCGAGGGTCAGGATGCGACGGCGCATGGTGCCTCCTCTTGGTTCCCGGCGCGAGCGCGCCAGGTGCATGTGAACCGGCACCTACGATACCACTCGTAGACCATTGGTCCGGGCCGTGCTAGCTTCTGCTTGTGCGCATCCCCGACGCCGCCCGCAGCCTGCTGACCGCGGCGATCCCGGCCGACGCAGCCACCGGCGAGGTCGGCTCCGGCCTCCTCGCCGGCGTCATCGACGCGACCGGCGGCGCCGACGCGCTCGCCGTCGGCCGCCGGCGCCTCGACGGCCAGGACGTCACCTCCGACACCCGCTTCGACCTCGCGTCCCTCACCAAGGTCGTCGCGACGCTGCCCAGCGTGCTGCGGCTCGTCGCGGCCGGCGAGGTCGCGTTGGACGACACCGTGGGCCGCTTCTTCAGCAACGCCGGCTGGTTCCAGCAGCCCTCGCTGGCCGACGTCACGGTCAGGTCCCTGCTGAGCCACAGCGGCGGCCTGCCGGCGTGGCGCCCGCTCTTCGCGGAGGTGAGCACCCGCCGCAGCGCGCTGGGCGCCGTCCTGCAGACCCCGGTCGAGCCCCCCGGCGAGGTCGTGTACAGCGACCTGGGCTTCATGCTGCTCGCCGCCATCGTCGAGCGCGTCGCCCACGAGCGGCTCGACGCCTTCGCGCGCCGCGAGGTCTTCGAGCCGCTCGACATGCCCGACACGGGCTTCGGCCCGCTCGAGGGCGTGCCGGTGGCCGCCACCGAGGACTGCGGCTGGCGCGACCGGCTGCTCGAGGGCGAGGTGCACGACGAGAACGCCACCGTATGGGACGGCGTGGCGGGTCACGCGGGGCTCTTCGGCACGGTGGGTGACCTGCTGCGCTACGCGCACGCCTGGCTGACGCTCGACGCCCGCCTCGGACCGCGCGGCCTCCTCCTCGAGGCCGTCCGCGAGCAGGCGGTCGCGCGGGACGCCGCACTCTCCACCGGCCGCCGCGGCCTCGGCTGGCTGCTGGCGCGCCCCGGCGTCTTCGCCGGCGAGGGCGCCCGCGGCTTCGGGCACACCGGCTTCACCGGCACCTCGCTGTGGGTCGATCCGGACGCGGGGCACGCGGTGGTGCTGCTCGGCAACCGCGTCCACCCGCGGCGCGGCTCGCCCGCGCCCGTCCACGCGCTGCGGGTCGCCTTCCACGAGGCCGTGCGCCGGGGGCTCGCGGACGCGGGGAAGAAGACGTCGTGACGCCCGCGGGGGAGCGTCCCTGGCCCGCGGACCTGCCGCCCCTGAACGTCCTCGGGGTCATGTCGGGCACCTCCCTCGACGGCATGGACGCCGTGCTGGCGCGCCTCGAGCGCAGCGGCGGCGCGCTCCGCTGGTCGGTCGAGGCGCGCGCCGAGGCGGCTTTCGACGACGCGCTGCGGGCGCGACTGCTGCGCGCCATCGAGCCGGGCGGCGCCGACGTGGTGGAGCTGACGCAGCTGCACGCCGAGGTGGGCGAGGCCTACGCCGAGCTGTGCGCGCGCGTCGCCGCGGCGCACCCGGTCGACCTGGTCGCCCTGTCCGGCCAGACCGTGTTCCACATCCCGCGGACCGACGAGGCCCGCGGCTGGCGGTCGGTCGCCACCCTGCAGCTGGGCGAGCCCGCGCGGGTCGTCGAGCGCTGCGGCCTGCCCGTCGTGTCGGACTTCCGGCAGAGCGACCTGGCGGCCGGCGGCCAGGGGGCGCCGATGGTGCCCTTCGGCGACCTCCACCTCTTCGGCCAGCGCGGCGTCCGCCGCGCCGTGCACAACCTCGGCGGCATCGGCAACGTCACGGTGCTGCCGGCCGACGGTGACCCGGCGGCCGTGCTGGCCTTCGACACCGGGCCGGCCAACTGCCTGCTGGACGAGGCGGTGGCCGCCACCACGGGCGCTTCGTTCGACGAGGGCGGCGCCCTCGCCGCCGCCGGGCGCGTGGACGAGGCGCTGCTCGCGCGCCTGCTCCGGCACCCGTACCTGCGGCTCCCGCCGCCGAAGACGACCGGCCGGGAGGTCTTCAACCTGCGCGAGTTCTTCCCGGACGGGGTGGCGGCCTGGTCGCCCGCAGACCTGCTCGCGACCCTGACGGCCTTCACCGCCGAGACGACGGCCGACGCCTACCGCCGCTGGGTCCTGCCCGGCGGGCTCGACGAGGCGCTGCTGGCCGGCGGTGGCGCGCTCAACCCCACGCTGGTCGGGATGCTGCGCGAGCGGCTGCCGGGCGTGCGCATGCGGACCTTCGAGGAGCTGGGCTGGCGCTCGAAGGACCGCGAGACGCTGGCCTTCGCGCTCATGGGCTACGCCGCCTGGTTCGGCCTCCCCAACACGCTGCCGAGCGCCACCGGCGCACGCCGCGCGGTGGTCGCCGGGCGCATCGCGCGGCCCTGAGCCGGCGTCAGGCTGGTGCGGCGTCGTGCGCGCTGGCGGTGGGTTCGGCGGCGCTGGCTGCGATCGCCCGGATGCGGTCCACGGGCGCGGGATGCGTCAGGAACAGCCAGGCGTACAACGGGTGGGCGGTCGGGTCGGCGAGGGCGTCGTGGCTCAGGCGGCGCAGCGCCGACATCATGGCCGCGGGCACGTGGCTGCTGGCCGCGAACGCGTCGGCCTGGTACTCGAAGCGCCGGCTGAGGGCGTTGAGCAGCGCGCCGATCGCCGTCGTCACGGGCGTGAACAGGAGCCCGAATGCCAGCAGGTTGAGCGCCAGGACTTGCCCGTCGGCGCCCAGGGCGCGCGACAGCGCGGCGCTGTCGACGACCAGCGAGAGGAGGAACAGCATCAGCGTGACCGAGGCGACGTTGCCGAGGAGCAGCCACGGCAGGTGGCGCAGCCGCGCGTGCCCGACCTCGTGCGCGACCACGGCGACGACCTCCTCGGGCGGGTGGCGCTCGATGAGCGTGTCGAACAGGACGACCTTCTTCTGCCGGCCCAGCCCCGAGAAGAAGGCATTCGCCTTGGTCGAGCGCTTCGAGCCGTCCATGACGTAGGTGTTCTCCAGCTCGAAGCCGGCGCCGCGCACGTAGTCAGCGATGGCGCGCCCGAGCTCGCCGTCGGGGAGGGGCGTCAGCTTGTTGAACAGCGGCAGCAGCACGCTGGTCTGGAAGGCCGCGAGCAGGACCATGACCACGGTGGCCAGCGCCGCGTACGGCAGCCAGAAGGTCGCGCCCCACGCCTCGATCGAGGCCAGCAGCAGCGCCAGGAGGCCACCGCCGAGCACGAGCGCGAGCGCGTAGCCGGTCAGGCGGTCGCGCATGAAGGTGGCGACGGTCGTGGTGTTGAAGCCGAAGCGCGCCTCGATCCCGAAGGTGCGGGCCAGCGCGAAGGGGAGACCCACGAGGTCGAAGGCGAGCGCGACGCCGCCGAGGAAGAGCAGGGTGGCCCACCAGCCGGCGCTGGTCACGTCGGCCAGGGCGCCGTGGGCGGCGGCCAGCGCCCCGCTCGCGATCAGCGTCAGCCACAGTGCGAGCGTCACCAGCGCCTCGGCGAAGCCGAGCCGTGCCTTGGCCGCCGCGTAGTCGCGGCCGCGGGCGTACGCGGCGGCGTCGACCACGCCGGCGAGCTCTTCCGGCGGCGTGGCGGGTTGGTGGCGCAGCTGCAGCCAGCGGGCGACCCACGTCAGGCCGAAGTCGGCGAGCAGCACGGCGACGAGCAGCGCGAGCAGGGCCGAGGCGGTCATGGTGGCCCAGCGTACGCCAGCACCCAGGCGGTCGCGAGCGCCCGGATCGTCGCGCGGATGGCATCGGCGGCCGCGGGCGGCTCGACGCGTCCGCACAGCCGCTCGCACAGGGGCGCGTAGGGGTCCTCGAAGTGGCAGTGGGTGGCGTTCGGGATGCGCACCACGCTCGCCGACGCGATCCGCGCCGCGACCGGGAGCATGTTGCCGTCGGCGTTGCAGGCGGACGGCTCGGCCGCCAGGAAGAGCGCCGGGACGGCGAGGACCGTCGCGCCGGCCGCCAGGCCCTGGCCGCCGTCGCCGGTGCGGCCGCCGCGGCCGCTGTCGACGGCGTCGAGCCCGAGCAGCGCCACGGCGCCCGGGTCGTCCGCAGCCGCGAGGAGGGCAGCGAGGCCGCCGGCGCTGAAGCCGGCGTACAGCACGCCGCCGCCCGGCGCGCGCACGGCGTCCGCCACGGCCCGCAGGTCGGCGGCGTTGCGGTCGTGGCGGCCGGCGAACGGGCTCGAGTTGCAGAAGCTCACGACCGCCGTCGGCACGCCGTGGGAGGCGAGGTGCTCGGCCCACCCGCGCATGCTCGCGAGGTCGCGTAGGAAGCCGTGCGCCAGCACGACGGTCACGTCGCCCGCCCCGTCGTCGGGTCGATGGAGTTCGAAGTCGACGGTGCAGCCGAACGCGGATCGCAGGCTGCCCGGCTCGACCATCGCGACGAACGGCCCGACGGTGGCCAGGGCGGGATCGTTCGGCGGCAGGCCGGGATCGCCGGTGACGCGCGTGACCGCGGCCGGCGCGCAAGCGGCCAACAGGACGACGAGGACCGCGGGGCCGAGCCAGGGCGCCGGGCGTGGCGCGTGGGGCCGCGAGGGGGCGCGCCCGTAGTTCACGCGCCCGGGGTGCCGGGCCGTCGCTGGATGGGTCGTCATCGCGTCATCATCCCGTGGAGCGGGCGGGGGCGCCAGGGCCGGCGGCGCCGGCCGATGGGTGACCCCGGTCGGGAACACTCTTCACGGGTGCAGGCCACACGGTATCAGTCTTCACGTTGTAGGATCGCTTTGCAGGCGCCGAACCTCACCCGCCACACGCACGCACGCGTTGGGACACCGCCGATGTCGACGAAAGCACTGCACCGTTTCCCCCCGCCCGTCAGGGTGCTGCTCGAGCGACGCCTGCCCGAACGGGCGACGCCGGCCGGCTACGGCGCGCTGATCGCCGCCTACGGTCTCGCGGTGCCCCCGCCTCGCACCCTGCACGCCACCGGAGAGCGGCACCGGATCGTCGAAGCGGACGGCTGGCGCATCCTGACGCCGCGCCACACGCCCAAGTCGACGCTCGCCGGACACCTCACCTTCGCCCTCAAGCACGAGGGGCTCGATCTCGCCGTGCTGAAGCGGCTCTTCCTCGCCCTCGGCGACCAACCGATCGCCGACCTGGTGCGCGCCACCCCGACCGGCGCCTACGCCAGGCGCATCTGGTTCCTGTTCGAGTGGTTGACGGGGCGCCGACTCGACCTCCCCGACGCCACGGGAGGGCGCTACGTGCCCGTCGTGGACCCGCGCCTGCAGTACGCACCCGCGGGTGACGGCGTGCCGCGGCAGCGCGTTCACGACAACCTCCCCGGCACGCCGGCGTTCTGCCCCCTGGTCTTCCGCACGACCGAGCTCGAGCGCCAGATCGCCAGCGGCCTGTCGCGACGCGCCCACGCGGTCGTCGCCGACGTCCCCCGCGACGTGTTGGCCAGGGCCGCCGCCTTCCTGCTGCTGCACGACTCGCGATCGAGCTACGCGATCGAGGGGGAGCACCCTCCGCACACGCGGGTCGAGCGCTGGGGGCGAGCGATCGGCGAGGCCGGGCGCCATGAACTCGACACCGACGAGCTCCTGCGGCTGCAGGCGCTCGTGATCGGCGACGCGCGCTTCGTCACGCTCGGGTTCCGGCGCGAGGGCGGCTTCGTCGGCGAGCACGACCGCCGCACCCGCATGCCGCTCCCGGAACACGTCAGCGCGCGACCCGAGGACGTGCCCGGCCTCGTCCAGGGCGTGATCGCGTGCGAGCGCGGGCGCGCCCGCGCGCTCGACCCCGTCGTCGCCGCCGCCGCGATCGCCTTCGGCTTCGTCTACATCCACCCCTTCGAGGACGGCAACGGCCGTATCCACCGCTACCTCATCCATCATGTCCTCGCGCGCCACGGCTTCACGCCGCCCGGGATCGTGTTCCCCGTCTCGGCCGCGATCCTGGAGCAGATCGACGGGTACCGGGCCGCGCTCGATAGCTACGCCGAGCGCCTGCTGCCGATCGTCGAGTGGCGCCCGACGCCGGCGTTCAACGTCGAGGTCGTGAACGACACGGGCGACTTCTACCGCTTCTTCGATGCGACGCCGCATGCGGAGTTCCTGTACGCCTGCGTGCGCCAGACGATCGAGGAGGACCTCCCAGCCGAGACGGCCTTCCTGCGCAACTACGACGCCTTCCGGACGGCCGTCGACGAGCTCGTCGACATGCCCGAGCGCACCATGGAGCTTCTCTACCGCTTCCTGCGGCAGCACCATGGTCGCCTGTCGCGCCGCGCGCGCACGAAGGAGTTCGCCGCGCTCGGCGACGACGAGGTGGCGCGCATCGAGGCGATCTACGCCGGGGCCTTCGGTCACGGGCGAGCGTGACGCCTGAGCCGCAGTCGCGGGCGGCGTCCTAGCCCCGCGGGCGGGCTCGCGGTGGGTGGCGGCTGGTCACTCCCCGCCCCTCCACTGCTCGAGCCGTTGGTTCAGGGTCAGGAGCCCGGCGACGTCGCGCAGCGAGAAGCGCTCCTCGTCGCCGATCGACAGGGTGTAGGGGCCGGGCGGGCCGGCCGTCTGGGTCACCTCGATCGTGCACGCGGTGTCGGTCGGTCCCATCGCGTCCGCCACCCGGATGCGGTGGGCGATGCCCGAGAAGCGCTCGATGAAGGCGACGTCCACCGCGCGCAGGTGCCCCGGGCTAAGCTCGCAGGTGATCATGGCCGATTCCGGGCCCCCCGCCCTCGACGCATCGCCCGCGGTCACGAAGCTGCGGCCGCCGCGACCCCATCGCGACACGGTCTCCAGGCCGAGGCTCGACGGCCTCCTGGACCGGGCGACGCGGGGCGCCGTGGTGACCCTGGTGTCGGCGCCCGTCGGCTACGGCAAGACGACGGCACTGGCTGCATGGGCGCGAGCCAACGGAAGCCACCGGCGGGGGTGGGTGGCGCTCGACGAGCGCGACGACGATCCCCATGCCTTCGCACGTCTCCTCGTGGCGGCCGTGGGTACCGTGGAGCCGCGTGCCGCGGCGATCGCCGCCGACGGCGACGTCGGCCTCGCGCTCGCAGCCCTCGTCAACCTGCTCGATGCCGCCGCAGAACCACACGTGCTGGTCCTCGACGACCTCCACGTGCTCACGAGCGAGCCCACGCTCGATGCGTTGCGTTGGCTCGTCGAACACGCGCCGCCCGCGCTGCGGCTGGTGCTCGCCACGCGCGTCGACCCGGCGCTCCCCCTCGCCCGTTGGCGGCTCCAAGGCGCGCTCGTCGAGCTGCGGGCGGACGGCTTGGCGTTCCGCCCCGACGAAGCTGGCGCGCTGCTGGAGCGGATGGGCGTCGCCCTCGATCCGGAGGCCCTCGCGGTGCTCGTGGCGCGGACGGAGGGCTGGGGGGCCGGCCTGCAGTTGGCCGCGCTCAGCCTGCGTGGCCGAGACGGCCGGTACGCCCGTGACTTCGTCGAGCGCTTCACGGGCCGCGACCGCTACGTCCTCGCCTACCTGACCGAGGAGGTGCTGCAGCGCCTCGACCCCGCGTCCCACGACTTCCTCCTCATGGTCAGCGTGCTCGATGCCTTCGACGCCGCGACGGCCGCGGCCGTCACTGGGCGCCACGACGCCCTCGAGCTCCTGACCGAGCTCGAGCGCGCCAACCTCTTCCTGTCGCGCGCGGACGACACCGCGGGCACCTTTCGTCTCCACGCGTTCTTCCGGGACCTGCTGCGCGGCCGCCTCGACGACCTGCGGCCCGGCATGGCCGACGCGCTGCTGGCGCGTGCCGTGCGGCACCGCGCGGAGGCGTCGCCGCCGGACGGCGGGGGTGGGCCGGCGCGAGATGGCCTCGGCGCCGACGCGGAGGCCCTCAGCGAGCGGGAACTCGAGGCGCTGCGCTGGCTGGCCAGCGGCGCCAGCAACAAGGCGATCGCGCGCCACATGGGCCTGAGCCCGAACACGGTGAAGACCCATCTCCGGCGGCTCTTCGACAAGCTCGCGGTCCGCTCGCGCACGGAGGCCGTCGCCCGGGCCCGCGCCCGCGGCCTGCTCTGACGGCTCACCCCAACGGGGGAGACGGCCGTCACCCCATCGGGTGATGACGCGTCACCCGCGCCCCGCCTACGCTCATGGCAGCGAACGACCCGCCAGGGTCGGCAGCGAGAGGAGCTCACCATGAGCGAAACCGAGAAGCAAGGCGCCAGCCACGGCAGCGGCGAGGAGCGGACCTTCAGCGAGGAGTTCCGCGTGTCCGGCGAGGCCGTCCTGTCGAAGGTCAAGGAGCTGGTGCGCGAGGGCAACGTCCGCCGCATCACCATCAAGAACGAGGAGGGGCGCAGCCTCATCGAGATCCCCCTGACGATCGGCGTCATCGGCACCATCCTGCTCCCCGTGTGGGCCGCCATCGGCGCGATCGCCGCCCTGGTCGCCAACCTGACGATCGCCGTCGAGCGCGTCGCGGCGCCCGGCGCCCCCGCCCCCGAGCCGTCCGACCTCGACCCCCCCAGCGGCGAAGGCCCGTCCTGAGCGCCGCGGATCGGAGAACCCACATGACGGACACCGGACCCGACCCCCGCACGAACGACCGCCCCGGCGAGGGCGCCTGGCGCGCCACCCTCGGTCGCTGGTGGCGAGCCGGCCAGCAGCGCTCGCTGGTCATGCGCCGCCGCGGCGTCGACCACGTCCGCCTCCCGCTGAACCTCGTCGTCCTGCTCACGCTGGTCCTCGCCGCCTGGTCGTGGCCCGTGCTGGTGCTCGGCATCGTGATCGCGCTCGTCACGCAGGTCGAGTTCGTCGTCCTGCGCGATGCGAACCGCTGAGCGAGCCCACCTGAAGCGTTCGCATCCCGCCCGGGTGCCCCAGCGGCGCCCGGGCGGGATGCTGGCGGGGCGCGCACAGGTGTAGCCTCGAGGGCATGGCCGTCGCCCTCCGCCCCCGCGCCGCGCTCGTCGGCGTGCCCCTCGCGGCGCTGATCACTGGCGCGCACATGGCGAACGACGCCTTCTCGAACATCTTGCCCGTTTACCTGCCCACGTTGCAGCAGCGCTTCGGCCTCGGTGAGGTCGCGCTCGCCAGCCTGGTGGCCGTGATCTCGCTGTCGGCCAACGTGCTGCAGGCGTTCATGGGCGCGCTCACCGACCGCTGGGGGCGCCGCCGGGCTGCCGCGCTCGGCCTGCTGCTCAGCTCCGTGCTCATGAGCTTCATCGTCGTCGCGCCGACCGTCTGGGCGCTCGTCGCCATGCTGGCGGTCGGGGGCCTCGGCTCGGCGACCTTCCACCCGGGCGCGGTGGCGATGATGCGCGACACCGGGTCGCGCAAGAGCCTGGCGGTCGGCGTGTTCGCCGCCGGCGGCGCCCTCGGCTCGGCCGTCATGCCGGTCGTCGTGCTCTTCATCCTGCGCAGCTACGGCCCGCAGTACGTCCCCTGGTTGGCGCTCGTCGGGGTCGCGCTCGCGGCCGCGCTGTTCGTGTACTCGCCGCCGTCGACGCGGGCGACCGGCGCCCAGCGGCCGAAGGTCTTCGACCTGGCGCTCTTCCTCGGGCCCGTCGGGCTGCTGTCGCTCGCCGGGATCATGCGGGCGACCGCCTTCGTGAGCTTCGGCAGCGCGATGCCGCTCTACCTCGTCCACGTGCGCGGCTTCGCGCCGGATGCCGCGGTCATCGGCGCCACCCTCGCCACCTACGGCATCGCCTCGGCGGCCGCGGGCATGCTCAGCGGACTGCTGGAGCAGCGCGTCGGGCGCGTCCGCCTCGTGGCCGGCTCGATGCTGCTGGCGGCACCGATGCTGGCGCTGGTCCTGGCGCTGGCGCCCGGATCGCTCGGCTACTTCGCGGCGATCGCCGCGGGCGCCATGCTGACCAACGCGTCCGTGCCGCTGCTGGTGGTCAGCGCCCAGGACCTCGCCCCGCAGGCGGTCGGCACCGCGTCGGGCATGCTCATGGGCTTCACCTGGGGCATCGCGGGGGTCGCCTACATCGGCTTCGGCGCCGTGCAGGCGTGGTTGGGCCTGGTGCCGGCGCTGCTCGCCAGCTTCGCGTTCCTGTGGCCCGCCGCGGCGCTCTCCGGCGCGGTGCTGGTGCGCCAGCGGGCCCGCTGGTCGGGTTGATGCCGAGAGCGCGCGGTCAGCGCATCCGCTTGTAGGCGTCGATCAGGCCGTTCGTCGAGGCGTCGTGGCCGCTCGCCGGCGCGTCGCCCGCGAGCTCGGGCAGGATGGCCTTCGCCAGGACCTTGCCGAGCTCCACGCCCCACTGGTCGAACGAGTTGACGTTCCAGATGACGCCCTGGACGAAGATCTTGTGCTCGTAGAGGGCGATGAGCGAGCCGAGGACCGCGGGGGTCAGCCGCGGGTAGAGGAAGCTGCTCGTTGGCCGGTTGCCGGGGAACGTGCGCGCGGCCGTCAGCAGCTCCAGCCGCTCGCCGCTCACGCCGTCGGCGGCGAGCTCGGCGCGCACCTCGTCGGCGGTGCGGCCGCGCATGAGCGCCTCGGTCTGGGCGAAGAAGTTGCTCAGCAGGATCTCGTGCTGGTCGCCGAGCGGGTGGTGCGAGCGGGCGGCCGCCAGGAAGTCGCAGGGCACCAGCCGCGTGCCCTGGTGGAGCAGCTGGTAGAAGGCGTGCTGGCCGTTGGTGCCCGGCTGGCCCCAGACGATCGGGCCGGTGCCGGCAGCGACCGGCCGGCCCTCCTGCGTCACCGACTTGCCGTTGCTCTCCATGTCGCCCTGCTGGAAGTAGCTGGCGAAGTGCAGCAGCAGCTGGTCGTAGGGGAGGATCGCGTGCGTCTCGACGCCGAAGAAGTCGTGGTACCAGATCCCCAGCAGCGCCATGAGCACCGGCACGTTGCGCTCGAGCGGCGTGGTGCGCAGGTGGACGTCGACCTCGTAGGCCCCGCGCAGCAGCTCGTCGAAGCGTTCCGGCCCGATCGACAGCATGATCGACAGCCCGATCGCGCTCCACAGCGAGTAGCGCCCGCCGACCCAGTCCCAGAAGGGGAACATCCGCTCGGCGTCGATGCCGAAGGCCTCGACCGCCTCGAGGTGGGTCGACAGGGCGGCGAAGTGCTGCCGCACCGGCGAGCGCACGACGGGCGTCTGGGCCAGGGTGGCCTCGTCGCCCAGGGCGCGCAGCAGCCAGGCGCGGGCCTGCTGCGCGTTGGCCATCGTCTCCTGGGTCGTGAAGGTCTTGGAGGCGACGAGGAAGAGCGTGGTCGCCGGGTCGAGGGGCGCCAGCGTCCGCGCCAGGTCGCTCGGGTCGACGTTGGAGACGAAGTGCATCCGCAGGCGCTCGTGGCCGTACGGGGCCAGCGCCGCGGTCACCATCTTGGGGCCGAGGTCGCTGCCGCCGATCCCGATGTTGACGACGTCGGTGATCTCGCGCCCGGTGGCGCCGCGGTGCTCGCCGTCGCGGACCCGCTCGGCGAAGTCGCGCATGCGCGCGAGCACCGCGCGGACCTCGGGCATGACGTCGTGGCCGTCGACGCGCACGGGCTCGTCGCCCTGGTGGCGCAGCGCCGTGTGCAGCACGGCGCGGTCCTCCGTGCGGTTGATCCGCTCGCCGGCGAACATCCGCTCGACCTGGGCGGGCACCCCGGCCTGCCGCGCGAGCTCCACCAGCAGGGCGATGGTCTCGTCCGTGACGCGCTGCTTCGAGTAGTCGAAGAGGATCTCCCCGGCGAACGCGTGGAGTCGCTCGAAGCGTCCCGCGTCCTCGGCGAAGAGGTCGCGCAGGTGCAGCGGGGCGACCTCGCGGTGGTGGTCGCGCAGGGCGGCCCAGGCGGGCAGTTCGGTGGGGTTCACGGCGCTCCCTCGGGTGCGGTCAGCGGTTGCGGGCGACGAGCCACACCAACTCGCGGCCGTTGCGGATCAGGTAGAGGAGGGCCTGCTGTGCGCCGTCGCTGAACACGACCCGCGTGTGGCGCTCAGATCCGACCTCGCGGGTCGTGGTCGACTCGCGGAAGAAGCCGTCGACCAGCAGCCCGCGCTCGACGTCGTAGACGAAGGCGGGCTCCAGGGAGGCCGCGAAGCCGGTGGCGGTGTAGACCTCCCAGCCGGTCCAGGCGGCGGCGTCGGGCACCCGGGCGATGACCGCCTCGGTGCCGCTGCCCATGGCGCGCAGGGTACTGGGGGGGAATCTCATCGCGGGGTACAGCTGGGATGCGATCGCGGTGACGGTCGTCACCTCGACGAGCGTTTGGGCGGTTCCCGCGCCGCCCAGCGCGAGGATCGCGGCCAGCACGAGCGAGCGCGTGGTTCTCATGGGCTCAGGCTATCAGGTGCGGTCGGTGGGTGCGACCCCGGCTGGGCGCGGCCGCCGGCGGGCGTCAGTCCGCGGCCGCCAGCCGCGCCTCCAGCTCGGCCACCCGGACCTCGAGCGCCGCGAGGCGCGCCGCGAGGTCGCCGGCGTCGGCGGCCGCCGCGCTGGCGACGCCGCCGTCACCCGCCCTGCCGCCGGCCTCGTGCGCGCGGGGCGCCGCCCGCACCCGCGGTTGCAGCCGCGCCTCGTCGCCGCCCAGCGTGTGGGCCCAGCGGTCCTGGGCCTGGCCCGGCGCGCGGCCGACGTTGCGCACCATCGCCGGGTCGCGGCGCGCCATCGCGGCCAGGGCCGCCTCGACGCCGGCGAGGTCGGGGATCCCGCCGTAGCGCTCGCTCCGGGTTCGCAGCTCGGCCGCCGTCTGCTCGCCGCGCAGCATGAGGACCGCCAGCAGCGCCAGCTCGGTCTCGTCGAGCGTCCACGCGCGCTTCAGGAGGTGGCGGTGCTTGGGGACCCGGTCGCCGACCTCCTGGACCGTGGCGGCGAGGCCGCGGTCGCGCAGCCGGTTCACGGCGTCGCGCACGTCCTGCAGGTGGTGGTCGGTCACCGGCTCGCGGCTGGTGCGCTGGTTGCAGGCGGTGACGAGCGCCTGGGTGGAGAGCGGGTAGGTCTCGGGCGTGGTGCGTTCCTTCTCGACGAGTGCGCCCAGCACGCGCAGCTCGACCTCCGACAGGGTCATGGCGACCTCCACCGGGGGAGCGGGCCTCCGCCCGGGACGGCACCCAGGCTACCAAGTCGCCCGGGCGTGCAAGGCTGAAGCCCGATGACGAACGCGCGTCGCATCCTCCTGGAGCGGATCGAGGCGGCCCCCCGCCTGATCGATCCGGTGTTCCTCGCCACGCCGCAGTTCGAGTGCGAGCCGCTCGGGCACGAGCTGGGCGTGCGCGTGTTCCTGAAGGTGGAGACGATGAACCCCATCCGCTCGTTCAAGGGCCGCGGCGCCGAGCTGTTCCTCGCGCGCGACGCGGGCGAGGGGAAGATGGTGTGCGCGAGCGCCGGGAACTTCGGCCAGGCGATGGCCTACGCCTGCCGATCGCGGGCGCTGCCGCTGACGGTGTTCGCCGCCGAGTCCGCGAACCCCCTGAAGGTCGAGCGCATGCGCGCCCTGGGCGCGACCGTGCGGCTGGCCGGGAACGATTTCGACGCGGCCAAGGACGCGGCCCGCGCCTTCGCGGCCGCCCACGGCGCGCGCTTCGTCGAGGACGGCCGCGAGCCCGCCATCAGCGAGGGGGCGGGCACGATCGCCCTGGAGATGGTGGCCGCCGAGCCGCAGCTCGACGCCGTGTTCGTTCCCCTGGGCAACGGCGCGCTGCTCGCGGGGGTGGCGACCGTGCTGCGGGCCCGGCTCCCGAGCGCGCGGGTGGTGGCGGTCGCCGCGCGCGGCGCGCCGGCGATGGCCCGCTCGCTCGCGGCGGGGCGCCCGATCGCGACGGAGCGGGCCGACACGATCGCGGACGGGATCGCGGTGCGGGAGCCGGTGCCCGAGGCGGTGGCGGACCTCGCGGGCCTGGTGGACGAGACGCGCCTCGTGGACGACGACGACATCGTGCGCGCGATGCGCCTGCTCCACCACCACGCGGGCGCGGTGGTGGAGCCCGCGGGGGCGGTCGGGGTCGCGGCGCTGCTCGGCGACGCGGGCGCATGGCTGGGCGCGCGGGTCGCGACCGTGCTGTGCGGCTCGAACGTGGCGCCCGAGCAGGCGCGCGGGTGGCTGGGGGTGGGCTGAGGCGCGTCGCGGGTTCAGTCCCCAGCCGCAGCTCCCGCCTCGGCGTCTTCGTCCGCCTCGACGATCGCCCGCACGCGCCATCGTCGCTCGCCGCCCGCGCCGTCGATCGCCACCTCCTCGCCGACGCGCGCGCCCAGCAGCGCGCGGCCGATGGGGGAGACGAAGGCGATGCGCCCCGCCGTCGGGTCGGCCTCGTCGACGCCCACGAGGGCCAGCCGCTGCGTGGCGGGCCGGCGCGCGCCCGACACCTCGACGTCGACCGTGGCGCCGAAGCGGACGACGCCGTCGCGGCCGTCGGGCGGCGTGACGCGGGCGCTCGCGATGCGGGCCAGCAGGGCCTCGAGCCGCTCCTCGACCACGTCGACCGGCGCGCCGGCGGCGTCGAGCCGCTCCCGTTCGGCCTGCAGGGCGTCGCGTTCCTCGTGCAGCAGCCGCCAGCCACGCTCCGTGACGAGGTTCTCGACCCCCTCCGGCAGCGGCGGCCGCGGCGGCACCAGCTCGGCGTCGGTGCGCGCGTCCTCCTTGACGAAGGCCCTGCTCACGGCGCGCCGCCTCGAGCGGTGATCCGACGCCTCATGCGACCAGCCTACGCGCGCGCCGCGTCAACCGTCGCGCCGCGCCGCCTCCTGGGCGTCGGCGATCCGCTCGCCCGCCCGCACCAGGCGGTGCAGCAGGACCAGGCCGACGACCGCCAGCCCGAGGCCGACGATCCAGGGGAAGGACGCCAGGAGGACGATGCCGATTTCC
>JAHYJQ010000035.1 GCA_019429025.1 Trueperaceae bacterium
GGGTACCGGCGCCCGCCGCGGCGGGCTGAGGCCCGCCCCGGCCTCAGGCCTGGGTGGGCGCCCGGGCGCCCTCGCCGGTGGTGGCCGGCGGCGGCGGGAGCTCCTCGAGCGTGTCGACGTCGAGCATGTGGCGCACGACCTCGTCGAAGTCGCGCACCGTGTGGATCGTCAGGTCCGCCAGGATCGCCTCCGGCACGTCCTCGAGGTTCGCCTCGTTGGCGTGCGGCAGGATCACCCGCGTGATGCCCGCCTGGTGGGCCGCCAGGAGCTTCTCCTTGACCCCGCCGATCGCCAGCACGCGGCCGCGCAGGGTGATCTCGCCGGTCATCGCGACGTCGCCGCGCACGGGGCGCCCGGTGAGCGCCGAGACCACGGCGGTCGCCATCGCGATGCCGGCGGACGGCCCGTCCTTGGGGGTGCCTCCCTCGAGCACGTGGACGTGCAGGTCGCGGCTCTCGTGGAAGTCCGCGGGCAGGCCGAACGCGGCGGCGTGGTGGCGCAGGTAGGCGATCGCGGCCTGGGCGCTTTCCTTCATCACGTCGCCCAGCTGGCCCGTCAGCGCCACCTTGCCCTTGCCGGGGAGCGCCACGGCCTCGATGTCGAGGGTGACGCCCCCGACCGAGGTCCAGGCGAGCCCGTGGGCCAGACCCACCTGCGGCTGCTTCTCGGCGCCCTCCTCGTGGAAGGGCGGGACCCCGAGCAGCGAGCGGGCGCCCCCGGCGTCGACGGCCTTCTCGCCCTCCCACGGGGCCTCGATGAACGCCTTGGCCTCCTTGCGGGCGACCTTGGCGAGCAGCCGGTCGAGCTGGCGCACCCCTGCCTCGCGCGTGTAGTCGGTGACGATCAGGCGGACGGCGTCGTCGGCGATCGCCAGCGAGCCCTCGAGCCCGTGCTCCTCGACCTGCCGGGGGATGCGGTAGCGGCGCGCGATCGCCAGCTTCTCGTCCAGCGTGTAGCCGGCGATCTGGATGACCTCCATGCGGTCGAGCAGCGCCCGCGGGATGTGGGACAGGCTGTTGGCCGTGGTGACGAACATCACCTTGGAGAGGTCGTAGGGGATCTCGAGGTAGTGGTCCGTGAAGGTGTCGTTCTGCTCCGGGTCGAGCACCTCGAGGAGGGCCGACGACGGATCGCCGCGGAAGTCGGAGGTCATCTTGTCGACCTCGTCGAGCAGGAACACGGGGTTGATCTTGCCGGCGGTCTTCATGCCCTGCAGGATCCGCCCGGGCAGCGAGCCGATGTAGGTGCGCCGGTGGCCGCGGATCTCGGCCTCGTCGCGCACGCCGCCGAGGCTCATGCGCACGAAGGAGCGGTTCATGCTGCGCGCGATCGACTTGCCGAGCGAGGTCTTGCCGACCCCGGGGGGCCCGACGAGGCAGAGGATCGGCGCCTTGGTGCCCTTCACCTCGCGCTGCCTCGTCAACTGTCGGACGGCGAGGAACTCGAGGATGCGCGCCTTCGGCTCCTCGAGGGCGTGGTGGTCCTCCTCGAGGATCGCGGACGTATGGGCGATGTCGAGCACCTCGTCGTCGGCCTCCGACCACGGGAGCTCGAGCAGGACGTCGAGGTAGGTGCGCACGACGGTCGCCTCCGGCGAGCCCGCCGCCATCTTCTCGAGACGGTCGATCTCCTTGAGGACGCGCTCCTTGGCGTGCTCTGGCAGGCCCTTCGCCTCCAGACGCTCGCGCAGCTCCGCGGCCTCCGAGGCCTCGTCGCCGCCCAGCTCCTTCTGGATCGCCTTCATCTGCTCGCGCAGGTAGTACTCGCGCTGGTTGGCGTCCATCTGCTGCTTGACGCGGGCGCTGATCTGCTTCTCGGTGTCGAAGCGCTCGAGGTCGCGGCCGAGCAGCGCGAGCACCTTCTCGAGCCGGG
The DNA here is from genome assembly GCA_019429025.1 of Trueperaceae bacterium. Classification (GTDB taxonomy): domain Bacteria; phylum Deinococcota; class Deinococci; order Deinococcales; family Trueperaceae; genus JAABTL01. The sequence continues at coordinate 1,873 of JAHYJQ010000035.1, forward strand.
TGAGGGCGTCGCGCTCCTCCAGGACGGCCTGCTTGTCGGCGACCTCCCAGGTCGCGTACTTGGCCACGACGTCGGCCAGCGGCCCGGCCTCCTTGAGCCCCTTGAGGTTCTCGAGGTGGAAGGAGTCGAGGCGCAGGTGCTTGTTCTGCTGGGCGTAGTCGCTGAAGGCGCTCTTCACCTGCTCGGCCAGCGCGCCGACGTTCGGGTCCCCCTTGTCGGGGGCGACCTCGGCGATCGTCGTGACCTGCGCGCGGAGCGTCGGCCCGGGCAGGTAGGCGTCGACGCGGGCCCGCTCGCGGCCCTCGACCAGCACCTGGAGCGTGTCGTCCGGCAGCCGGATCACCTGCTTGACGACGCACAGCGTGCCGACCTGGTAGAGGTCGTCGCCGCCGGGGTCGTCGATGCGTGGCTCGCGTTGGACGACGAGCAGGACGCGGTTGTCGGCCGCCTGCGCCTCCTCGAGGGCGCGCTTCGACTTCGGCCGACCGACGTCGACGTTCTCCAGGGTGCGTGGCAACACCACTTGGGTGCGCAGGGCGATGACGGGCAGTTCGCGATCCATGCCCCATCCAACACCGCGGAGGCGGCCCCGTCGGTAACCCGGCTGACGACGCGAGATCCGTCCTGGACGGATTTGGTAAGCCGGCTTACGGGGAGGCGAGGGGCGTGCGCGGCGGAACGGCGCTCACAGGGTGAGTGGCTCGCCGAGGCGCGCGTGGCGGACGGCGCCGCCCGCGGCCAGGACGCGGCCTGCCAGCGCCTCGCGTGCCCCGGTCTCGCCGTGGACGGGCACGACGACGCGCGCCCCGCTCGCGCGCCACCAGCCATCGAGCGCGTCGGCGTCCGCGTGGGCCGAGAAGCCGTGCACGCTGGCGACCTCGGCCGCGATCGCCACGGGCTCGCCGAGGACGCGGACCTGGCGCGCGCCGTCGACGATCTCCCGACCCAGCGTCCCCTCGACCTGGTAGCCGACGAACACGAGGGCGTTGCGCGGGTCCCCGAGGTGGAAGACGAGGTGCTGCAGCATGCGGCCACCCGTGAGCATCCCGGCGCCGGCGACGATGACCACGCCGCGCGCGTCGCGCAGTTCGCGTGCCGCGCTGCCGCCGCGGGCGACCTCGAGGCGGGCGGGTCGGAAGGGGTCGTCGCCGCGCGCCAGGCGGTGGGCGATCGCCGACCGCAGGGTCTGCGGGTAGCGTCGGTACAGCGCCGTCATGCGCTCGCCCATGGGTGCGTCGAGCACCACCCGCGCCGCCGGGATCTCGCGCCTGGCCTCGAGGACCTGCAGGGTGTTCAGCACGGCCTGCGTGCGCTCGAGGGCGAAGGTCGGGATGAGCACGTTGCCGCCGCGCCCCAGCGTGCGGCCGACCACCTCGCCGAACGCGCGCGCCGTCTCCGTCCAGCTCCGGTGGCGGGCGTCGGCGTACGTCGTCTCGATGAGCAGGGCGTCGGTGGGCGGCGGCGGCTCCGGCGGCGGGTGCAGCGGCCCGTCGGCGTCGCCGAGGTCGCCCGAGAGGAGGACGCGCCCGCCGGGACCGTCGAGCGCGAGCCAGGCGGCGCCGAGCACGTGGCCGGCGCGCCCCAGCGTGCCGTGCACCCCGCGGCAGACGGTGAAGCGGCGGTGAAAGGGGACGGCGCGGCCGCGGGCGAGGACCGCCTCGAGGTCGTTCTGGGCGTACGGCGGGCGGGCCGCGTCGCCCGCGATCCCGGCCCGGCGCGCCCGCCGTCGGGCGCGGGCACGATCCTCCGCCTGGATGCCCGCGGCGTCGCGCAGGACGACTTCCGCGACCGCGAGCGTGGCGGCGGTCGCGAACACGGGGCCGCGAAAGCCGTCGGCCCACAGGCGCGGGAGCCGGCCGACGTGGTCGAGGTGCCCGTGGGTCAGCACGACGGCGTCGATCGAGCGCGGTTCGAACGGCCATGGCGCCCGGTTCGCCGCCTCCTCGTCCGGCCCCTGGAACAGGCCGGCGTCCACGAGGACGCGGGCGTCGTCGCAGGTCAGCAGGTGGGCGCTGCCGGTGACGCCCTCGCAGCCGCCGGCGCTGTGCAGCGTCCAGCCGCTGACGCTCGCGGATGCGGGTGCCGGGTGGGCGCGTGCGGGCAGCCTGACGGGCGGGGCGGTGGGCATGCCCGGATCAAGCCGGCGGCGCGGCCGACGGGGCGCCCTCGGCGCGCTCCAGGCGGGCGAGGTAGAAGCCGTCGAGGCCCTCGGCGCTGGGCAGCAGCCAGGCGCCGACGGGCGCGGGCACGGTCGGCAGCGGCACGCTCGGCGCGACGGCGCGCCACGCGGGGTGCCCGGCGAGGAAGCCAGCGACCACCTCCGGGCCCTCGGCGAGACCCAGCGCGCAGACCGCGTACACCAGCGTGCCGCCCGGCCTGACCCGCTCCGCGACCGCGACGAGCATCGCGCGTTGCCGCAGCGCCGCCCGGCGCGCTTCCTCCGGCGTCCAGCGCAGCTTGATCTCCGGGTGGCCGCGCAGCGTGCCGGTGCCGGTGCAGGGGGCGTCGAGCAGCGCGGCGTCGACGACCGGGATCTCCGGCATCGGCACGGAGGCGTCGAGGACGTGGTGGCGCGCGTTCAGCCCGAGGCGCGCGAGGTTGCGCCGCCCCACCTCGCTGCGTCGCGCGTCGATCTCGACGGCCTCGACGGCGGCGCCGGCGGCGGCCAGCTGTGCCGCCTTGACGCCGTGGCCCGAACCGACGTCGAGCACCCTGCGGCCGGCGACCTCGCCCAGGGCGCTCACCACGGCGGCCGAGCTCGGGTTCTGCGGCTGGATGGCCCCCCGGCGAAACGCGGCGAGCGCGCCCAGGGGGCGGCCGGGCCGCAGCGCCCAGGAGCCGGGCAGGGGGCCCGGACGCGCCTCGGCGCCCTCGGCGCGCAGCAGCTCCGGCGCGTCGTCGCGGTAGGCGGTCACCCACAGCGGCTCGGGCTGCAGCATGGCGCGCGCGGCTTCGGTCGCGTGCGGGCCTAGGGCGGCCGCGAGGTGTTCCCACAGCGGTCCCGGGAGGCCGACGCCTGCCGGCGGCCCGCCGGCATCGGCGAGGGCGACGCGGCGGAGCACGGCGTTCACCAGCCCGGCCAGCCGCGCCGGTGGCCCCGGGAGCCGCTTGACCTCCTCGACCCAGGCGTGGACCGCGGCGTGGGCGGGCGTGCCGCGGACCAGGCGCTCGAAGGCGCCCGCGCGCAGCGCGTCGAGCACGACGGCGGGCAGGGCCGCCGGGTCCGCGAGGCGGGCGCCCAGCGCGGCGTCGAGCGCCGGCAGCCAGCGCAGCGTGCCGTAGGCGACGTCGGTGATCATCGCGCGGTCCGGACCCGCCTCGACGCCGTGCAGCGCCTGCGTCAGGGCGGCGCTGGCCGCCGCGTCGTGGCGCTGGACCGCGTCGAGCACCTGCAGGACGCGGCCGCGGCCAGAAGGCGCCGCCGCGCCGCTGGGGTCCGGCGACCCGGGGCCCGGCGCGGACCGGCGCCGGCTCACGCCCCGTCGAGCGGGGTCTCGGCCTCGGACGTCGGCGTGCCTGGCTCGTCCGCGGCGGGCTCCGCCGGCGCTTCCTCCCGGGCGACGGCGCGCACCTCGAAGCGCATCGCCGTGCGCTCCTCGTCGTGCAGCTCGAGCTTGACGAAGCCGGGCGCCACCACGAGGTCGAGCGCGTCCTGCTCGAGGTAGGAGCGCGCGATCGCGAGTGACTTGACGGCCTGGTTCACGGCGTGTGGGCCGATCGCCTGCATCTCGACCGCGCCGTCGAGGCGCAGGAGCGCGGCGATCGCGCCGGCCACGGCGTTGGGTCGTGACTGCGCGGACACACGCAGGGTGGGCATGCGGACCTCCGAATCGGGGTGGAGGAGGCGGCGAAGTCGTCGGCCAGGACGGAGCAGAGTGCTTCGGCGGTCGGTTGACACCCAGGATAGCACCCCGTATACTCCGCGGCGATGATCGCGTCGCCCACTGCCCACGTCGCGTCACAGCGGCTACCCACGGAGGGGTAACGGGATCACCGCTCGCGGTCGACCACCTGGACCCCGTCATGGTCATGGACCTGACGGGGTCTTCTCGTAGGGTGGACACGGTACGGCGAAGCGTCCGACGAGCTCACGCGCCGGACGCACTGGAGGAGATCATGCAACGAGGTAACGGGTGAACGGGGCCGCGGCCGTGCTCAAGGCGCTCGAACGGCAGGGCGTGACCACGGTGTTCGGTTACCCCGGCGGCGCGATCATGCCGATCTACGACGCGCTCTACGACTCGCCGATCCAGCACGTCCTGGTGCGCCACGAGCAGGCGGGCGCCCACGCCGCCGACGCCTACTACCGGGCGAGCGGCCGCGTCGGCGTGTGCTTCGCGACCTCGGGTCCCGGCGCCACCAACCTGGTGACCGGCCTGGCGACGGCCTACATGGACTCGTCCGCCGTCGTCGCCGTGACCGGCAACGTGCCGCTGTCGCTGATCGGGACCGACGCGTTCCAGGAGGCGGACGTCACCGGGGTCACGCTGCCCGTGACCAAGCACAACTACCTGGTGAAGGACGTGCGGGACCTGCCGCGCGTCCTCGCCGAGGCCTTCCACATCGCCCGCAGCGGCCGCCCGGGGCCGGTCCTGGTCGACGTGCCGAAGGACGTCCAGCAGGCGGCGTTCGAGGGCGACTTCGACGTCGAGATCGACCTCCCCGGCTACCGGCCGACCGTCGTCGGCAACGCCCGGCAGATCCGGCGCGCCGCCGAGGCGATCGAGGCCGCCGAGCGGCCGGTGCTCATGGTGGGCGGCGGCGCCCAGGTGGCCGCCGACGAGGTCGAGGCGTTCACGCGCCTCACCGGGATCCCGGTCATCACCACGCTCATGGGCATCGGCGCCTACCCCGGCGGCGCGGCCCAGTCGCTCGGCATGCCCGGCATGCACGGCACCGTGACGGCCAACCGCGCGGTCAGCCACTGCGACCTCATCGTCGGCGCCGGCCTGCGCTTCGACGACCGCGTGACCGGCAAGCTCAGCCGCTTCGCCCCCAACGCCACGATCGTCCACATCGACATCGACCCGGCCGAGATCTCGAAGCTGGTCAAGGCGCACGTCCCCGTCGTCGGTGACCTGCGGGACGTCCTGCCGCGCCTCACCGAGTTGCTCGGGCCGCTCGAGCTCGGCGACTGGTGGAAGCAGCTCGACGCCTGGAAGGCGAGCTACCCGGAGCGCTACAAGACGGACAAGCCGCTCGTCTCGCAGGAGGTCATCGCGCTGCTGGCGAAGGAGACGGGTGGGGACTGCATCGTCACGACCGAGGTCGGACAGCACCAGATGTTCGCGGCCAGGCTCTTCCCGACGAACCGCCCGCGCACCTGGATCAGCTCCGGCGGCCTGGGCACCATGGGCTTCGGGCTCCCGGCGGCGATCGGCGCGGCCTTCGCGCGGCCGGGGGAGACCGTCGTCTGCGTCGCCGGCGACGGCAGCATCCAGATGAACATCCAGGAGCTCGCCACCGTCTACAAGCACCAGCTGCCGATCGTCATCGCGATCACCAACAACGGCATGCTCGGGATGGTGCGCCAGTGGCAGGAGATGTTCCACGCCCAGCGCTACTCCGAGGTGTACCTGGCGGACTCGAACCCGGACTTCGCCAAGCTCGCCGAGGCCTACGGCATCGACGGCTACAACGTCTTCGACCGCGAGACGGCCGCGCGGCTGGTGCCCGAGGTGCTCGCGCGCAAGAAGCCGGCGCTCATCAACTTCGTGGTGTACGAGTCCGAGAAGGTGTTCCCGATGGTGCCCGCGGGCGCCGGTGTCGACGAGATGATCATCGGCGACCAGGAGGCCGACGAGGCCGAGGGGGTGTCCGCGTGAGCGTCCGGCGTCACGTCATGTCCGTCACCGTCCGCGATCAGCCCGGCGTGTTGGTGCGCATCGCCGCGCTCTTCGCGCGCCGCGGCTACAACATCGAGTCGCTGTCGGTCGCCCAGACCCACGAGCCGGGCATGAGCCGCACGACCTTCGTCGTGACGGGCGAGGACGCGCACGTCGAGCAGATGCAGAAACAGCTGCAGAAGCTCATCGACGTCATCAAGGTGATCGACCACTCCGAGGGCCCCTACGTCGACCGCGAGCTCATGCTCATCAAGGTCGCCGTGCGCAACCCGGACGACCGGGTCGAGATGCGCCAGATCGCCCAGGACTTCCGGGCGCGCATCATCGACGTCGCCCGCAACGCACTCGTCTTCGAGGTCACCGGCGACGAGGCCAAGACGGACGCCTTCATCGAGCAGATGCGCAACTTCGGCGTGCTCGACCTCATCCGTACCGGCCGGGTGGCGCTCCCCCGGACCGCCTCCCGCAACGGCACCAGCGGTGCCGCCGCCGACGACCGCACCGCATCCCGCTCGCGCGTCGCCTGACGCGCACCTAGGAGACACCCCGATGGCCACCATCTACTACGACGACGACGCCAACCTCGCCCACCTCGACGGCCAGACGATCGCCGTGATCGGCTACGGCTCGCAGGGCCACGCCCACGCGCTGAACGCCAAGGACAGCGGCATGGACGTGGTCGTGGGCCTGCGGCCCGGGTCCGCCTCGTGGGCCGAGGCCGAGGCGGCCGGGCTGCGCGTGCTCGAGGTCGCCGAGGCCGCCGCCGCCGGCGACCTGGTGATGATCCTCCTGCCGGACGAGGTGCAGGGCGCCGTCTACCGCGAGCGGATCGCCCCGCACCTGCGGCCCGGCAACGCCCTGCTCTTCGCCCACGGCTTCAACGTGCACTTCCACCAGGTGGTCGCGCCGGAGGGGGTCGACGTGTTCATGGTCGCGCCCAAGGGCCCCGGGCACCTGGTGCGGCGCACGTTCGTGGAGGGCGGCGGCGTGCCGTGCCTGCTGGCCGTCCACCAGGACGCCACCGGCACGGCGATGCAGCGCGGGCTGGCCTACGCCAAGGCGATCGGCGGCACGCGCGGCGGCGTGCTCCTCACGAGCTTCCAGGAGGAGACCGAGACCGACCTCTTCGGCGAGCAGGCCGTGCTCTGCGGCGGGGTGACCGCGCTCATGCAGGCGGGCTTCGAGACGCTGGTCGAGGCGGGCTACCAGCCCGAGATCGCCTACTTCGAGTGCGTGCACGAGATGAAGCTCATCGTCGACCTCATCTACGAGGGCGGCTTCGAGCGCATGCGCTACTCCGTCTCGAACACGGCGGAGTACGGCGACTACGTCACCGGGCCGAAGATGGTCACCGACGAGACGCGGGCCGCGATGCGCGGCGTCCTGCGCGACATCCAGCAGGGCGTGTTCGCCCGCGACTTCCTGCTCGAGAACCAGGTCGGCCAGCCGCGCCTCAAGGCGCAGCGCGCCGCGACCGGCGCGTCGCAGGTCGCCGAGGTCGGTGCGCGCCTGCGCAAGATGATGCCGTTCATCGCGGGCAAGGGCAAGTGAGCGCGTTCGGCGGCGGGTCGGGGCGCCGGCTAGGCCGGCCGGGCTGACCACGTCGGCCCGGCACGGTCCGCCCCCCACCCGATCCCGCCCCGGTCACGACCGGCCCTCCCCGGAGGCATCCCGCATGTCCCACATCCGCATCTTCGACACGACCCTGCGCGACGGCGAGCAGACGCCCGGCGTCGCCCTCAACACGGCCCAGAAGATCGAGATCGCCAGGCAGCTGGCGCGGCTCAACGTCGACGTCATCGAGGCCGGCTTCCCGATCACCAGCGCCGGCGACTTCGAGGCCGTGCAGCGCATCGCCCGCGAGGTGCGCGGCCCCATCGTCTGCGCCCTCGCGCGCACGGCCAGGCCCGACATCGAACGGGCCGGCCAGGCGATCGAACCCGCCGAGGCCGGGCGCATCCACGTCTTCACCTCGGGCTCCAAGATCCACCTCGAGCACATGCTGCGCAAGACCGAGGACGAGGTCGTCGAAGCGACGATCGACAGCCTGCGTTACGCGCGCGAGTTCACCGACGACGTCCAGTTCTCGGCGCAGGACTGCACCCGCAGCGAGTTCGACTTCCTCGTGCGCCTCTACCGGGCCGCCAGCGAGGCGGGCGCGACCACCCTCAACGTGCCCGACACCGTCGGCTACGGCATGCCCGACGAGTACGGCGGCCTCGTTCGTGCCCTGATCGCGGCCTTGCCCCCCTCCGAGGGGCTGCACTTCTCCACCCACTGCCACGACGACCTCGGCCTGGCGGTCGCCAACTCCCTCGCCGCGGTCGGCGCCGGCGCCACGCAGATCGAGTGCACCCTCAACGGCATCGGGGAGCGCGCCGGCAACGCCTCGCTCGAGGAGGTCGTCATGGCGCTCGAGACGCGCAAGGACTTCTGGGGCCACCAGACGCGGATCGACACCCGCGAGCTCTACCGCGCGTCGCGCATGGTCAGCATGTTCACCGGCGTGTCGGTCCCGCCCAACAAGGCGGTCGTCGGTGACAACGCCTTCGCGCACGAGTCGGGCATCCACCAGGACGGCGTCATCAAGGCGCTCGAGACCTACGAGATCATGTCCGCCGAGACCGTCGGGCGCGACGCCGGCGTGCTCGTCATGGGCAAGCACTCGGGCCGGCGGGCGTTCCGCAAGACGCTCGGCGACCTCGGCTACGAGGGGCTCGACGACGACACCGTCAACGCCCTCTTCCGCCAGTTCAAGGACCTGTGCGACCGCAAGCGCAACGTCACCAGCGACGACATCCGGGCCCTGGTCGACAGCGAGACCGCCCGGGTCGCCGAGACCTACGTCCTCGAGGCCGTCCAGTTCCAGTCGGGCACCCGCATGACGCCCGTGGCCACCGTCAGGCTCGTCAGCGACGCGGGCACGATGGAGGAGGCCGCGACCGGCGACGGGCCCGTCGACGCCGTCTACCACGCCCTGGAGCGGATCGCCCAGGTGCCGCTGGTGCTGGAGAGCTACGAGATCCGCAGCGTAGGCAGCGGCAAGGACGCCCTCGGCGAGGTGACGGTGCGCATGGTCAGCGACGGGCGCACCGTGCACGGCCGCGGCCTGTCGACCGACGTGGTCGAGGCCTCGGCCCGCGCGTACGTCGACGTGCTCAACAAGCTCGCGGCCGGCGTGGGCCGCGAGCGGAACCCCGTCGCCACACCGTGACCGCTGTCGGGGGGCGCCTGGCCGGCGAGCGGGTGGAGATCTACGACACCACCCTGCGGGACGGGACCCAGGGCGAGGGCGTGAGCTTCACCAGCGACGACAAGGTCGCGGTGGCGCTACGGCTCGACGCGTTCGGCATGGACCTCATCGAGGGCGGCTGGCCCGGCTCCAACCCGAAGGACGTCGACTTCTTCGCGCGCATGCGCGACGTGCCGCTGGCGCGCGCCCGGCTGACGGCCTTCGGATCGACGCGCCGCAAGGGCATCGCGCCGGAGGACGACGCCAACCTGTCGGCGCTGCTGGCGGCCGCCACGCCCGTCGTCACCCTGTTCGGCAAGTCGTGGCCGCTGCACGTGCGCGAGGCGCTCGGCGCCAGCCTCGACGAGAACCTCGCGATGATCGCCGACTCGGTCGCCTACGCGCGCGCGGCGGGGCGCGAGGTCGTCTACGACGCGGAGCACTACTTCGACGGCTGGCGCGCCGACGCGGCTTACGCGCTGGCGACGCTGGAGGCCGCGGTCGCGGCGGGTGCGACCACCGTGGTCCTGTGCGACACGAACGGCGGATCGCTCCCGGACGTCGTCACGGAGGGGACCCGCGCGGCCGTTCGCGCCCTGGCCGCCGTGCCCGACGGCCACCGCGTGCGGCTGGGCATCCACCCGCACGACGACGCGGGCCTCGCCGTCGCCAACGCGCTGGCGGGCGTGCAGGCGGGGGCCCGGCAGGTGCAGGGGACGGTCAACGGTTACGGCGAGCGGTGCGGCAACGTCGACCTCGTCACCGTGCTCGCGAACCTCGTGCTCAAGCTCGGGGCGGACCAGCCGCAGCCGCTCGCCGACCTGCTCGCCCTGTCGCGTTACGTCGACGATCGCGCCAACCTGCAGCCGAACGTCCGGCGCCCGTACGTCGGCGACGCGGCCTTCGCCCACAAGGGCGGCATCCACGTCTCCGCCGTCAACCGGCGGCCCGACACCTACGAACACGTGGCGCCGGCGGCGGTCGGCAACCAGCGGCGGGTGCTGCTCTCCGACCTCTCGGGCCGCGCGAACGTGGTGGCCGTCGGCGAGGGCGGCGGCGGCCAGCCGGGCGGCGGCGACGCGGCCGCGGCGCTCGTCGCGCGCATGAAGGAGCTCGAGCACCTGGGCTACGCGTTCGAGGACGCCGAGGCGTCGTTCCGCTTGCTGGCGCGCCGCATGCGTGGTGAGCACCGGCCGTTCTTCGAGCTTCACGGCTACTCGGTGTACATCGACAAGCGCGTCGGTGACGCGGCGCCGCGCTGTGAGGCGGCCGTCCGCCTGGCCGTCGCCGGGGAGGCGGCGCACACGGCGGCCGGCGGCGACGGCCCCGTCAACGCCCTCGACCGGGCGCTGCGCAAGGCCCTGCTGCCCTTCTACCCGACGCTCGCCGAGCTGCGCCTGGTCGACTACAAGGTGCGCGTGCTGCACGGGCCTTCGACCGGCACGGCGAGCGTCGTGCGGGTGCACGTCGAGACGACCGATGGCGGCACCTCGTGGGGGACGGTCGGCGCGCACAGCAACATCATCGACGCGTCGTACGAGGCGCTGCTGGACGCCATCGAGTCGAAGCTGCTGGCGGACGGGGCGTCGGCGTCGGCGGCGGGCGCCGCGTTGGCGAGCGCGTAGGCGCGCGCGGTCCGCCGCGCTGCTGCATCGCCTTCGAAGGTCGTGCATGCTTCCTCGCCTTCGGGTCGCTGCCGGGGCCGGACCTACGCCTCTGGATCGTGCCCCGGGCGCGACCATCCGCGCGGTGGTTGCGTCCTGGAGCGGCCTACGGTCGGGTCATCGCGTTGACACCCTCGTGCGGCGGTTGCTACACTTCCCGCCACGGCCGGGGCCTCCTGCCTCCCGGCGCATGAGGTTACCGTCACGCGCGCGCCCCCGGTCCCGGGCGGGCGCCGCCCGCAGCCCCGAGCCACCCCACCACGCTGCCGTGGGGGACCGACGTGCGGTCCCACCCGCGAAAGGACCGCATGCCCCAGTACTCCGACATCCGCCGATCGGCCTGGCCCGCTGAGCGCGACGCGTGCGGCGTCGGCTTCATCGCCGCCCTCGAGGGCGGTCCGCGCAGAGGGGTGCTGGACCACGCCCTCGCGGCCCTGCGCAACCTCGCCCACCGGGGGGCGGTGTCGGCCGATGGGCGCACCGGCGACGGCGCCGGCATCCTCACGCAGATCCCGCACGCGCTCTTCCGGCGCGAGCTCGCCGCCCAGGGCGTCGCCTTGGGCGACGACCGCGACCTCGGGGTGGGCACCTTCTTCGTCGCCAACGACGCGCCGGTCGACGAGATCTACGGCGTGATCGACGACGAGATCGCGGCCAGCGCGCTCACCGAGCTCGCCTGGCGCGATCCGCCGATCGACGACGGCGCCCTCGGCGAGCAGGCCCGGGCGCGGCGCCCGATCATGCGCCAGGTCCTCGTCGCCCGGCCGGCAGGGCTCGACGACCTCGGCTACGAACGGCTGCTGTACCTGACCCGCAAGCGCATCGAGCGACGCCTGCGCGCCAGCGGGCTGGGTCGCGCCTACGTTCCGTCGTTCTCGAGCCGCACGATCGTCTACAAGGGGCTGATGGTCGGCGATGCCCTCGCGACCTTCTACCGCGACCTGGCGGACCCCGACTACGCGACCGCGATCGCCATCTTCCACGAGCGCTACTCGACGAACACGCTCCCGCGCTGGTCGCTGGCGCAGCCGTTCCGCTTCCTGGGTCACAACGGCGAGATCAACACGCTGCAGGGGAACGTCAACTTCATGCGCTCGCGGGAGCCCGTGCTGGAGAGCCGGGCCTTCGGCGACGCGATCGGCGACCTGCTGCCCGTCATCGAGCCCGAGGGCTCGGACTCCGCCGCCCTCGACAACGCGTTCGAACTGCTCACGCTCGCCGGCCGCGACCCGCTCCATGCGCTCGCCATGCTCGTGCCCGAGGCGTTCGAGCACGACGACGCGATGGACGCCGACCTGCGGGGTTTCTACGAGTACCACGCCACCCTGATGGAGCCCTGGGACGGTCCGGCCGCGCTCGCCGTCTCCGACGGGCGCTTCGCGATCGCCTCGCTCGACCGCAACGGGCTGCGCCCGCAGCGCTACCTCATCACCGACGACGGGCTCGTGGTGGTCGGGTCGGAGGCCGGCATGGTGCCGCTCGCCGACCGCACGGTGGCCGAGCGCGGCCGCCTCGGGCCGGGCTCGGTGCTGGCGGTCGACGTCGAGCGCGGCGAGCTGCTGCGCAACGCCGACGTCAAGCGGCGGCTCGCGCGTCAGGCGCCCTACCGCGCATGGGTCGAACGCCACCTGGTGGTCGCCCGCCCGCGCGCGAGCACCGCCGACGCGGACGCGCCGCTGCCGCCGGGGGCGCGGGTGTGGCGCGGCGAGGCGCTCGTCCGCGCGCAGAAGGTCTTCGGCTACGGCAGCGAGGACGTCGACCGCATCATCGGTCCCATGGCGACGGGCGCCGACGTCCCCGTGGGCTCGATGGGCGACGACACCCCGCTGGCCGTCCTCTCTTCGCAGCCGCAGCCGCTCTACCGCTACGCCAAGCAGCGCTTCGCGCAGGTGACCAACCCACCGATCGACCCCCTGCGCGAGCGCAGCGTCATGTCGCTGCACACCGTCCTCGGGCCCCGCGGCCCGCTGCTCGACGAGGCGCCCACCTCGTCGGCGGTGCTCCGCTTCGACAGCCCCGTGATCGACGAGGCCCAGTACGCGTGGCTGCTCGCGCAGGCGTCGTTCCGGCCGGCCGTGTTGTCGGCCCGCTGGCGGGTCGAGGACGGTCCCGAGGGGATGGAGACGGCGCTCGAGGCGCTGTGCGACGACGCCGTGATGGCCGTCGAGGAGGGGCACGGGGTCGTGGTGGTGTCCGACCGGGGCGCCGACGCGGCGCACGCGCCCATCCCGATGCTGCTCGCCGTCTCGGCGGTGCACCAGCGCCTGCTGCGCGTGGGGCGACGCACGCGGACGGCGCTCGTCGCCGACACGGGCGAGGCGCGCGAGGACCACCACGTGGCCTGCCTCATCGGCTTCGGCGCCGCGTTGGTGCACCCCTACCTGGCGCTGGCGACGGCGCGTGCATGCGGTCGCGCGGACGGGTTCGCGGCGGCGGACGGCGACGCGGCGGCCGCCGCCAGGGCCGCCGACGGCTACCTGACCGCCGTCGAGAAGGGGCTGCTCAAGACGATGTCGAAGATGGGCATCTCCGCGGTGTCGAGCTACCGCGGGGCACAGATCTTCGAGATGATCGGGGTGGCCGGCGACGTCGTCGACCGCTACTTCACCGGGACCCCCTGGCGCATCGGCGGCGCCGGCCTCGAGGCGTTCGCCAGCGACGCACTGCGCTGCCACGCAGAGGCCTTCGGCGAGGATCCGGTCCTGCGCGACCGCGGCATCTACCGCTTCCGCAAGGCCGGCGAGTACCACGCCCTGCATCCGCTGGTCTTCAAGGCGCTGCACAAGGCCGTCCGCACCGCCGACGCCGATGCCTACGCCGAGTACGCGCGGCAGGTCGACGAGCGGCCCCCCACGACGCTGCGGGACCTGCTGGAGCCGATGGCGCTGGGTCCGGCGGTGCCCGTGGAAGAGGTCGAGCCCGTCGACGCCATCGTCCGGCGCTTCTCGACCCAGGCGATGAGCCACGGCGCCGTGTCGCGCGAGGTGCACGAGACCCTGGCGGTGGCCATGAACCGGCTCGGGGCCAAGAGCAACTCCGGCGAGGGCGGCGAGGACGACGCGCGCTACGCGCCGTACGAACGCGACATGCCCGAGCTGGGGCATGGCGGCTGGCACCCGCGTGCGGGCGACCTCGCGAACAGCGCGATCAAGCAGGTCGCGTCCGGCCGCTTCGGGGTGACGGCCGCCTACCTGGCGTCCGCCAGCGAGATCGAGATCAAGATGGCGCAGGGCTCCAAGCCAGGCGAGGGCGGCCAGATCCCGGGGCACAAGGTCGACGACGAGATCGCGCGCATCCGGCGCAGCGTCCCGGGCGTCACGCTGATCTCCCCGCCGCCGCACCACGACATCTACTCCATCGAGGACCTGTCGCAGCTCATCTACGACCTCAAGCGCGTCAACCCGCGGGCCCGCGTCGGCGTCAAGCTGGTGTCGACGACCGGCGTCGGGACGATCGCGGCGGGCGTGGTGAAGGGGTACGCCGACAACGTCCAGGTGTCCGGCAACGACGGCGGGACGGGGGCGTCGCCGCTCGCCTCGATCAAGCACGTGGGCCTGCCGTGGGAGCTCGGCCTGGCCGAGACGCAGCAGGTGCTGGTGGCCAGCGGCCTGCGCGAGCGCGTCACGCTGCGCGTCGATGGCGGGCTCAAGACCGGCAGGGACGTCGTCGTCGCCGCCCTGTTGGGGGCGGACGCGTACGGCTTCGGCACGGCCGCGCTGGTGGCCGCGGGCTGCGCCATGATCCGCCAGTGCCACCTCAACACCTGCCCCGTGGGCGTCGCGACCCAGCGACCCGACCTGCGCGCGAAGTACCCGGGCGAGCCCGAGCACGTCGTGCGCTTCATGCTCTACGTCGCCCAGCAGGTCCGCATGCTGCTGGCGGACCTCGGCGCCCGTTCGCTCGACGAGATCGTCGGCCGCGTGGACCTGCTGCGCGCCCGCGAGGTCGCGACCCCCAAGGTGGCGCGGCTCGACCTGGGCGAGCTGCTTCGCCGGCCACGGCCCCCAGCTTCCGGGGCCGAGCCGGCGCGGCGGGCGAGCGGCATCCTCGTGCGCAACGATCGGCCCGGGGACGAGCCGCTGGACGAGCAGCTCCTGCGCGACGTCGCGCCGGCGCTGGCGCGCGCCGAGCCCGTGTCGCGGGGCTACGCGGTCTCGAACCGCGACCGCTCCCTCGGGGCGCGCATCGCGGGCGAGGTCGCGCGCCGCTTCGGCGACGCAGGCCTGCCCCCGGGGTCGATCCGCTTGCGGTTTCGCGGCGCCGCCGGCCAGAGCTTCGGCGCCTTCACGGTCGCGGGGATGGAGCTGACGCTCGTGGGCGAGGCGCAGGACTACGTTGGCAAGGGCATGAGCGGCGGCGAGCTGGTGCTGCGGCCGCCGGCCGGCGACCCGCTCCCCAGCGAGCGCAGCGTCATCCTCGGGAACACGGCGCTGTACGGCGCGACCGGTGGCGCGCTGTTCGCCGCCGGTCAGGCCGGCGAGCGCTTCGCCGTGCGCAACTCGGGCGCGATCGCCGTGGTGGAGGGCTGCGGCGACCACGGCGCGGAGTACATGACCGGTGGCGTCATCGTCGTCATCGGGCGCGTCGGCCGCAACTTCGGCGCGGGCATGTCGGGCGGCGTCGCCTTCGTGCTCGATCCCGAGGGCGCGGTGTCGCGGCGCATCAACACGGGGAGCGTGGTCGTCGGCGGTCTCGCTGCCGACGACGGCGACTGGATCGAGCGGCTGCTGCGGCGCCACGTCGCCGTCACGGGCTCGCGCCGGGCGGCCGAGCTTCTGGCCGCCGGCGGTCCGGCGCGGGCCGGGTTCGTGCGGGTGGGCCCCGCGACCGACCCGGCGGTGCCGGTGGACGTGCGCCAGGCGGCGCTGCTGCAGGCCGACGCGGCGTTGCGGGGGGCCGCGGCCCCGCTGGTCATCCCAGGCAGGTGAGGGTGCCGTCGAGAGCGGCCACGATGACGGCGTCGCCGAGCGGCAGCGCGCTGGCCTGAACCGCGGAGGGCGCCACCCGATGGCGACCGAGCTCGCGGCCGCTGCGCGCTTCGAAGGCCAGCAACTCGCCGCCCTCGGTGACGACGTACAGGGTGCCGCCGGCGAGCACCGGCGACGCCGTCACCGGGTGCGCCAGCGGGCGTGACC
>JAHYJQ010000036.1 GCA_019429025.1 Trueperaceae bacterium
CTACGCCAGCAGCCACCACGTGTACGGGCTTCACCGGCGGGCCGGCTTCGATCACGCCAGCCAGCCGCTGGCGCCCGACGCCTTCTACGGCCTGGGTAAGGCCTTCGGCGAGCTCGCCTGCTCCCTGTACGCCCACCGCTACGGCCTGCGCACGCTCGTGGTGCGGATCGGCAACGCCGATCCCACGGTCGCCGACGACCGCGCGCTCAGCCTGTGGGTCAGCGCCCGCGACCTGGCCGCGCTGTTCACCATCGGCCTGACCCACCCCGACGTCCGTTTCGACGTCGTGTACGGTGTCTCGCGTTGCCCGAACCCCGTGTTTCACGACGAGGTCGCCGTGCGCCTCGGATACCGGCCCGTCGACCGGGCAGAGGATCATCTGGCGCCGGGCTTCGTCCCCTACGAGGCGATGCCCGAGCGCCTCGGCCGCGACTTCGTCGGCGGCGCCTACGCCGTCGTCGCGCTGCCCGAGCCATGGGAGGACGCATGAGGATCCGCAAGGTCGAGACCCAGATCGTCGACATCCCCTTCGTCGACGGTGGCAAGGGCGAGGGGATCACCCCCACCACCTGGAACCGCCTGGAGATCCTGCTCGTCCGCGTGGAGGACGACGACGGCAACGTCGGCTGGGGAGAGGGCTTCGGCTACTTCGTCGTCGACGCCAGCAAGGCGATCGTCGATCGCATGATCGCGCCGCTGCTCGAGGGCAGCGTGGTCGACGACATCCCCGCCTGGAACCTCGCCAACCAACGGCGCCTGCACCTGTTCGGGCGCTACGGCGTCACGCTGTTCGCGATCTCGGCCGTCGACATCGCCCTGTGGGACTTGGCGGCCAAGCGCCGTGGCCTGCCGCTGTACCGGCTCCTCGGCAGCGAGAGCGCCCGGGACGTGCCGTTCTACGCCAGCCTGGTGCGCTACGCCGATACGCGGATCGCACCCGCCGTCTGCGAGCGCGCCCTGCGGATGGGCTTCAGTGACCTCAAGCTGCACGAGATCACGGTTCCAGACGTCGCCGCGTGCCGCGCAGCGGTCGGCCGCGAGGTCCCGATCTCGGTCGACGTCAACTGCGCCTGGGGCGAGGACGAGGCGCGGGCGACGCTGGCGCCGCTCGCCGAGCTCGGCATCGCCTGGCTCGAGGAACCCGTGTTCCCCCCCGAGGACCTGGGCGCCTTGGCGCGTCTCCGCGGGACCGGTGTGCCGATCGCCGCGGGAGAGAACTGGTGCACGTCGGTGCAGTTCGCCGCCGCGACCGCGGCCGGGGCGGTCGACCTGGCGCAACCGAGCGTCACCAAGGTCGGCGGCATCAGCGAGTTCCTCGCGGTCGCGGAGGTGTGCCGCGCGGCCGGCGTACCGCTGATGCCCCACTGCCCCTACTACGGTCCCGGTTTCCACGCCAGCCTGCACCTGGCGACCGCGGTCCCCGAGGTCGTGCAGCTGGAGTACCTGCTCGTCGAGCCCGATGCCTGGCTGGCGCCGGTCGGGAAACCTGGTCCCGGGGGGACCTTCCGTGCGTCCGAGACCCCTGGCACCGGTTTCGAGCCCGACCTGGACGTCCTGCAACGCTACCGTCGGGCCTGATCGCTCGACCGACGACGCGGCGAACCGGCCTGGCGTCCTTTCGTCCGAGAAGGCGTACCGTGGAGTCGACCATGTTCGTGGGTGTGCGACTCCTGGGACCGCCCGCGGTGCGCGTCGGCGACGCGTGGGTGCCGCTGCGTTCGACGAAGCCCCACGCGCTCTTCGCCTACGTCGCGTACCGCGGCGCGCGCGTGCGCCGCGAGGAGGCGGCCTCGCTGCTGTGGCCCGACGCGGACGCCGAGCACGCGCACGGGGACCTGCGTCAGGCGCTGCAGTCGCTCACGCGCGGCCCGTTCGGACCGCTGATCGGGCGCGACCGCGGCGCGCTGTGGTCGGCCACCGGCAGCGACGTCCAGGAGTTCCTGCGCGCGCACGCGGAGCGTCGCTGGGCCGACGTCCTCGCCGTCCACCGTGGCCCGCTGCTCGACGGCTTCGAGATCGACGACGCGGACGAGTTCAGGTCGTGGCTCGAGATGGAGCGAACGGCGTTGGGTCAGGCCTGGGTGGGCGCGTGCCGTGCGGCGGCGCGCGAGGCCGCCGCTGCCGGACGCCACGACGAGGCGCTGGGGTACGCCGACCAGCTCGTGCGGGCCGACCCGTTGGACGAGGCGGCCGTGCGCGACGCGATGCGCTCGGCGCTCGCGCTGGGGGACCGGCGGGGGGCGACCCTGCGCTTCGACGCGTTCGCCCGGCGCCTGGACGATGAGCTCGGGATGACGCCCGAGCCGGCGACCATGGGGCTGTGGGCGCGGCTGACGAGCGCTGCCGCCGCGGCCCCGGAGCCTATGGACGACGAGTCGGCCCCACGGCCGCCGCCGGTGGCGCCGGCGGACGCACGGTCCGCGTTGGCTTCGCTGGCGCCCAGGATCGGGCACCGTGCCGCCGTGATCGGTCGCGAGGCCGAGATCGCCGCCCTGGTAGAGCGGATGACCGATCCCGACGTGCGGCTCGTCACGCTGCTCGGCCCCGGGGGGATCGGCAAGACCACCCTCGCCGCCGCCGCGCTTGCCGAGTTGGTCCCCTCCTTCCCCGACGGCGTGTTCGTCGTGCCGCTCGAGGACCGGTCGGGGCCTGACGCGGTCGCGCGTTCGGCCGCGCGCGCCGCCGGGTTGGGCCTACGCGCGGACGTGCCCGTGCTGCCGCAACTCGTCGAAGCGCTCGACGGGCGCCGGGTCCTGCTGCTGCTCGACGGGTTCGAGCGCCTGCTGGAGCAGGTGGACGCCGTCGACGGGTTGGTCCGTGGGACCGTCGGGCCGTGCCTGCTGGTGACGTCTCGACGCAGGCTGCAGTTGTCGACCGAGGTGATCGTCGAGGTCGGGCCGCTGGCGACCGGCGGCAGCGCACCCAGCCCGGCCGCCCGGCTCTTCCGCCGGGTCGCCGCCTGGCGGCTCGCGCCTGGGGTCGCGCGAGGCCTGGAAGCGGCCGCGGTCGAGCGCGTGGCCGAGCAGTTGGGCGGGCACCCGCTGGCGCTGGAGCTGGCGGCCATGTCCCTCGACGCCCTCGGGCTCGAGGGGCTGGAGGCCCAGCTGCGGTCGTCGTGGGCGCCGCTGCACAGCGACGAGGCGGATCGCTCGCCGCGCCGACGCGACGTGCGCGCGGTCATCGAGGAGACCTGGCGCATGGTTCCGCCGGAGGACCGTACCGCCTGGGCACGGCTCTCCCTCCTGCCCGGCAGCCTCGATCGCGCCGTGGCGGTTGAAGTGGCGGGCACCGGCTGGCGCGGGCTCCGCCATCTGCTCGACCGCGGGGTGCTGTGGCAGCGTGGCGACCGGCTCGCGATGCACGCCCTGCTCGCGCGCTTCGGTCGCGAGCGGGCCGAGGCGGATGCCGATGCCGCGGACGCGGCCTGGTCGGCGGCGCTGGGTGTGTGGCGGAACCGCGTGGCGTACGAGGTCGACGCGCGGACGGGCCGGCGGCTGCAGCTGCACCCGGACGACCTCGAGCAGGCGTTCGGCGCCTGGCGCTGGGCCCTGGCGCACGGCGCGTGGGATGCGCTCGCCGAGATGGCGATCGGGCTGTTCAGGGCGCTCGAGCGGGGCTGGCGGCCGGCCGAGGTCGCGTCCGCGGCCCAGGAGGCGGTCGACGCGCTGCGCGCTGCGGGACGCCGCGCCGGCCGAGACCGCTCGGAAGAGCGCGAGCGCGCGCGCGTGCTCGCGCTCGCGCGCGTGCTCAGCTTCGCCCCGGGCGACGGTCCCGCGTGCGCCAGGAACGCGGCCCGTGCCTGGGCCCTGGCGCGTCGGTGGGGCGACGACCGTGCCCTCGCGCTGGCCGTCCGCGCCTTGACGTGGTTCGATCCGACGGACCGCGTCGATGAGCGCATGGCGACGGCGCGGGCGGCCTTCGAGCGCGCGGGCGACCGCATCGGGCTGGCCGAGCTGCTCGAGGAGCGCGGGCGGCGCCTCGCCTTCATCGGGCGTGGCGCGGAGGCACAGGCCCTGCTCGCCGAGGCGCTCCGCCTCGCGCGCGAGCTCGACGACCTCGCCTTGTCCGCGGACGTGCACCAGGACTTGGCGGCGACCCCCCTCATGCGCGGCCGATTCGAGGAGATGCGGCACCACGACGACGCCGCCCGTGCGTTCGGAATCCGGTTGGGTAGGGCGTCCAGCACCGACGTGTGGAGGGTCTGGTTGGCGATCGTGGTGGAGCCTCGCGAGGTGGCGGAGGGCCACCTCGCCGAGGTCGAGCACCTGTCGGCGAGGCTGGGCACCGGCCGCTCGATGGTCACGTTCCTCCGGTGCGCCTTCCTGGCCCGCCACGGGACGCCGGACGCCGTGCTCGCCCAAGCGCGCACGGCGCTGGACGCCCTCGGCGCGCAGAACCTCGGCCACCCCATGGTGGCCCTGCTGCGCGCCTACCGCGCGCAGGCGCACACGCGGCTGGGCGCGTGGGCGGAGGCCGCCGCGGACGTCGCCGCCCTCGCGCGCGCGGCCCGGTCGATCGGCGGGCCTCGCATCGTCGCGCGCGCCGCGCTCGCGGCGGGCGAACTCGCGGCCGCGCGGGGCGACGCTTCGGCAGCGCGACGCCTGGGCGCGCTGGCGTGGGGAAACCCGGCGCTCGAGGTCGAGGTGTGGCCGGACGCGCGGCGCCTGCTGGGCCTGCCGCCTACCGAGGAACCGTCTCCGGACGACGAGCCGCCGAGCGACGAGGCGACGCTGGCCGAGGTGGAGCGGTTCCTGGCCTGAGGGGCCCCACACCTACTTGGTGGCGCGACGGGCGTCGCTGGTATCGTGCGCGCATGGAGGGGCCCGCCATCGTCCTGGTCCGCGACCGCATCGACCCGTCGGAGCTCCGTCGCCTGGTGCAGGCGTTCTTCGAGGACATGGTGAAGTACGTCGTGGACGTCGAGCGCGGGGTCGCCGCCGTCGGGGGCGAGCTGCACGTCGACGCGGCGGACGTGCTGCTGGACGACGGCTCGCTGCAGGAACACCTGTGGGGGGCGAACTACTACCCTGGGCGTGGGCCCGACGACTGCATCGAGTACGTGTCACTGATCAACATCCGGCCCGCCCATGGGAACCGCAGCATGGAGGTCGAGGAACCCGTGACCCGCGCTCGGATCCGTGAACTGACGGCCGCCCTGATCGGCGCGGGCGAGGCCCTCGGGTGACCCAGCACGCCGGCCTGTCGCTGGATCGCTGGCGGCGGTTCGACCGCGGCCAGCAGGTGCTGATGATCGCCAATGAGATGCTCCGCACGTCGAGACGCATGGGCCATGAGGACGCGGGGGCTCGCCGGCTCGGCTACGAGCGGGTGCTGAACCTCACCGACCTGACGATCGTCGCCACCGATCACCGCTCGTTCCGGCGCGAACTGTGGCGCTGGCGGGACCTCGCGGCGGAGCTCTACCTCGAGGCGACGCCGCGGCCGGACCGGCACGCCCAGGCCCTGAGGGCGTTGCTCCTGCTCGAGGTCCACGCGGCCCGACAGTTGACGCTGCTCGTGGCATGAGGAGACCGTGGGCGTCAACCGCCCGGCTCCCACCCCTCGACCTCGTCGTCCCCGGCCAGCCGCCAGAACGCCACCGCGTGCTGGCCGGCGTCGTACACGGCCCAGGAGGCCGGCACGTCGGCGTCTGCGGCCGGGTCGTAGCCCATCAGCGTGCCGGGGTTGACCGCCCACGCGTCGCCGCGGAGGAAGGCGCGGGCGCGGTGGTCGTGGCCGAAGGCGATGAGGTCGGCCGCCGTCGGGTCGATGAGCTCGGCGATCGTCGGGAAGTGCTGCGCCGCCACCCGGCGGCCCGCGAGCACGCCGCGGTAGAGCTCGCCGTGCATGCGCACGTGCGGGAAGCCGGCCGCGACGGTGCCGAGCAGGTGGCGATCGCCGTCGTTGTTGCCGAACACCACGTGAACGGGGCCCTCGTAGCCCTCGGCGATGCGGCGCAGCACGAAGGGCGCCACCAGGTCGCCCAGCACGAGCAGGACGTCGGTGTGCTGGGCCAGCCAGGGCAGGGCGCGTCGCAGCGCGCGGACGTGGTCGTGGACGTCGGCCAGCAGGCCGACGCGCAGGGGGCGGCCCTCGTCGGGCGCCGTGGCGGACGCGGGGCGGGTCTCGGGGGCGGGCATGGTCCATCGTAGGGCACCGTCGACGGGTTCGTTGCGGCGGCGCGGCGGTGGCGTTCGGGTTTGCGTGCGAGGCGGCGTCGTCATCGCTTTCGCCATCTCAGCAACGGCCATCGCGTAGGCTGGAGGGACCATGGACGTGGGCGTTCGTCTGCTGGGCACCCCAGAGGCGCGCGCCGGGGGCGCCTGGAGGCCGCTCGGGCCCACGAGGCCGCACGCCGCGCTGGTGTACGTCGCGGTGAGGGGCGGGTTCGTGCGGCGCGCCGAGCTGGCGGACCTCCTGTGGCCCGAACTCGACGACGAACACGCCTACGCCAGCCTGCGCCAGGCGCTACAGCGGCTGGGCCGGGGTGGCCTCGGGGACCTGTTGGGGCGCGATCGCATCGGCCTCTGGCTGACCGGCGACTGCGACCTCGCGTGCTTCCGAGCGGCCGTCGCCGAGCAGCGCTGGAGAGATGCCGTTCACGTTCACGCGGGCCCGTTGCTGCAGGGCTTCGAGATCGACGACGCGGGCGAGTTCGCCGCCTGGCTCGCGAGCGAACGGGCCGCCGTGGCCGAGGACTGGCGGCGGGCGTGCCGCGCGCTGCTGGCCGGGGCCAACGCTGAGGGGCGCCGTGGCGAGGCGCTGCGGTACGCCGACCTCCTCGTGCGAGCGGATCCGCTCGACGAACAGGCCGTGCGCGAGGCCATGCAGGCGGCCGCGGCGGACGGCGACCGCCTCGGCGTCGCGCGGCGGTACGAGGAGCTGGCGTCGCTGCTGCGCCGCGAGTGCGGCGTCGAGCCGGAGGTGGCGACGCGGGCGCTGCTCGAGCGGCTCGACGCAGCGTCGCCCGCCACGGCGGAGGCGGTGGCGGCGCGCCGGGTCGAGCCGGGCAGGCTGCGGCTGCTCGGCGAGCGGCGTGGCCTGATCGGGCGCGAGCGGGCGTTGTCCGATCTGATCGAACGCCTGCGGCAGCGGGAAACGAGGTTGATCACGCTGTTGGGGCCCGGCGGGATCGGCAAGAGCGCGCTGGCGTCGGCGCTGGTCGCCGAGCTGCAGACGGCCTTCGCGGATGGGGCCGTCCTGGTGCCGCTCGAGGGGGCCGGGGGGCCCGAGGCGGTCGCGGTCGCCGTGGCCCGAGCGACCGGCGTCCGCGTCGGGTCGCGCGCGCCGGTCGCTCGGCAACTCGTGCGAGCCCTGCAGTCTCGACGCATGCTGTTGGTCCTGGACGGTTTCGAGGCGTTCATCGAGCAGTTGCCGTGCGCGGATGCGTTGCTGCGCCATACGCGGGGCCTCCAGCTCGTCGTCACGTCGCGTGTGCGCTTGCGGCACTCGGCGGAGGTGGTCGTCGAGGTCGATCCGCTCGAGACGGGGACCCGGGTCGGGTGGTCGCTGGGATCCGAGGCCGGCCATCCGCCGGTGAGCCCGGCGGCGCAGCTCTTCTTGCGCGCCGCGGCCGGGCGACTGCCGCTCGCCAGCGTTCGCGGGTTCGATCTCGAGCGGGTGGAGCGGGTCGTCGAGGCGTTGGGCGGGCACCCGCTGGCGATCGAGCTGGCGGCGTCGTGGATCGACGTGCTCGGTCTGGACCTGCTCGAGGAGCAGGTGCGCGCCTCGTGGACCCCCCTGAGCAACGACGACGTCGATCGCTCGCCGCGCCGACGCGACGTGCGCGCCGTCATCGAGGAGACCTGGGAGCAGCTCGCCCCCGACGACCAGCGCGTCTGGATGCGCCTGGCGGTGATGCCCGGCAGCCTCGATACCGCGGTCGTCGCCGCGGTCGGTGGCGGCGGTTGGCAGGCCGTGCGCAGGCTGCTCGATCGCGCGATCTTGCGGCATCGGGGCGGACGGTTCGAGATGCACAGGCTCCTGGCGCGCTTCGGCCGCGAGCGTGCGGAGGAGGCCGGTGAGGCCGACGCCGCCTGGCGGGTCGCGCGCGCGGTATGGCGCGTCCGCATCGCCCAGCAGTTCGACCCGCACACCGGGCGGCGCGGGGTCGTGCACCCGGACGACCTCGATCAGGCGAGCGGTGTGTGGCGCCGGGCGTGCGCGGAGCAGGACTGGTCGACGGTCGCGGAGATGGCCGTGGGCTTGACGCGCGCCCTCGACCGGCACATGCGCTGGCGGCAGGCGGCCGAGCTCCGGCAGGAGGCGATCGACCGGCTCATCCCTGCCGCCAGCGACCGGGCGCGTGACGTGGCGCTGGCCCGGCTGTGGCCTCTGGAGGGGCCGACGCCCTGGGTACAGAAGGCGAACGCGGCCCGGGCGCTGGCGCTCGCGAACGCACGGGGTGACGACCTGGCCAGGGGGCTGGCGCACGACCGGCTCGCGCGCGGCGACCTCGGCGATGGCAGGGACGAACACATCCGCGAGGCGCGTGCGGCCTATGCCGAGGCCGGCGATGAGGTCGGCCTGGCGGTCATGCTCGGCCGGCAGGGCCACCTGTCGATGTTGGCGGGTCAGCTGGATCGTGCGCTACGGTTCCTGGAGGAGGCCTGGCAGCGGCACGAGCGGCTCGGCGATCACGAAGGATTGGCCCTCGTGCTGCTGGGCTACGCGCTGCGCGACACGTACCGGGGTGACCTGGCCGCCAGCCGCAGGCGCCTCGACGAGGCGTGCGCAAGGTTGGCTCGGGGCGGCGCTCCGGAGCACACGGCCGCGGCTCCGCTGCGTTGTGCCATCGAGGCGGCGATGGGGCGCGCGGCCGGCGATCGGGAAGAGGCCGCCCGCGGGGTCGAGGCGTACGCGCGCGCCATCAGCCTCGAAGCCGAGGCGGCCTACAAGCTGTCGATCGTGCGCCTCGCCCATCACGCGCGCTTCGGGCCGCCGTCGGAGACCCTCGAAGTCGCCGACCGCCTGCTTCGCGACCCCATGACCGTCGGTGGGCGAACCGTCATCCGCATGCTCGCGCACGTCGCCGTCGCCACCGCCCGTGCGCGGCTCGGTGAGCCCGAACTCGGGCTCGCGGACCTGCGCGCCGCGGTCATGCTGGCCCGCCCGTGGGACGTGCCCCGCGTGGTCGCCCGCATCGCCGCCAGTTCTGCGGTGATGGCGCTGGCCTGCGGGCAGACCGCGTTCGCCGGCCGCATGGCCGAAGCCGCCCTGCAGCAC
The DNA here is from genome assembly GCA_019429025.1 of Trueperaceae bacterium. Lineage (GTDB taxonomy): Bacteria > Deinococcota > Deinococci > Deinococcales > Trueperaceae > JAABTL01. The sequence continues at coordinate 9,226 of JAHYJQ010000036.1, forward strand.
CCGGCGCTGGAGTTCGAGGCGAGGGCGGAGGTCGAGGCGGTGAGGGCGGCGCTGGGTGTCGAGGCACCCGCGCCGGGGGATATGCCCGCGAGTTCCGCGGCGGACCTCCTGGACGAGGTGGAGGCGTGGCTGAAACAGTGACGCCGATGCTCAGGCGCCCCTGTCACGCTGGCTTCACGCTGGTTCTACGGCCCCACCCCTAACCTCGCGGTGGAGGTGAGGGCGATGACACGTACCAAGCGAAGCATGATCCGGTGGCTCGTGGCGTTCGCGATGCTCGTGGCGGCCAGCGCATGGGCCGGCCCCTGCATCATCTGCGCGGGCTGCGAGGGCGGGTTCGCTCGCAGTGACGGCGTGGCGGCCGCGGAGCCGTGCGCACAGGTCGTCATCCGCGTCCCGTGCTGCGGCGAGCCGTACTTCATCCCTTGACTGCCGGCCCCAGCGGCTGGCACCACCTCCATCGCGCGCGGTGGTCTCACCGCGCGCGATGATGTGTGGGCCGGAGACGGTGGCGCGCCGGGGCCACTCCGGCAGGGCTTTCACGCTCGTTTCGCGGTGACTTCACTCCCCGCCTCCTAACCTCGCGGTGGATGGAGGTTCCGACATGACACGTCACCCGCTTCGCCGGATCCTCGGCACGTCGTTCTTCGTCATGATTCTCACCCTCGCCACCATGACGCTGGCCGCCGATTACCCGGGCGCCTTCTTCGACATGGGGAACGGTGGCGGCGGCACCGTGGCTACCCAGGCGACGGGCTGGGCAGACCTGGTGTACGCGCTCGAGGCCTGCGCGGCCGGGTCCGACTGCGCCATCACGGTCGCCAGCGGCGAGCAGGTCTTCCACTGGACGGCCGAGGGCCCGCTGCTCGCCCTCGCCGGCGCGGACGCGATCGTGTGCGAGGCCGCCGCCCCGCCGCAGGCCCCGGGCGGTACGCACGTCGCGGACGTCACGCCGGGCGTCGGGGCGCACGAGCTGACGCCCTGAGCCCACGCCTCATCCCGCGGTGGCCGTCGCACGGCCATCCTCGACCGCTCGACCTCGCGCCCGCCGGCCCATGCCCGGCGGGCGCGGTGTCTCAGCCAGCCCGCGCGCCGGCGGCCGTCGGCGAGGCTGAGTGGGCCCGCCGCACCGAACCCCACTCCGGGTACCGCCGCGGCGAACTCGCCACGGCCTGCGACGCCACCTCGACGGCGGCCGCCACGGCGGCGTCCCACGGGAGGTCGTCGCGCAGGCCGGCCAGGATCGCGGCGTTGAAGGTGTCGCCCGCGCCGACGGTGTCGGCGACCTCGATGGGCGGCGCGGGCGCCGTGGCGAAGCGGTCGCCGTCGAAGTAACCGGCGCCGTCGGGGCCGAGTTTGACGACGACGCGGCCGGCGACGCGTGGGGCGAGCGCGCGGAGCGCGGCGTCGGGCGCGAGGTCCTCGTCGCCCAGCAGCCCGCGCACCTCGTCGAGGTTGGGCAGGAACAGGTCGACGTGGGCCAGCGTCGCGAACGTCTCGGCGCGCACGGCGTCGGTCCACCCCTCGGTGGGCCAGCCGGTGTCGAGCGCCGTGCGGACGCCGCGCTCGCGCGCCCGCGCGAAGAGCTCGGGCAGGGCAAGTCGCCAGCGGGGCAGCAGGAAGGTCCCGCCGACCAGTAGCAGGTCGCCTGGCGCGGCTGCCTCGATCGCGGCGGCGAGCGCGTCGGGCTCGCTCACCGCCAGGTGCCCGAGGTGCGACACGAAGGTGCGCTCGCCCGACGGGTGGGTGAGGGCCACGGTGACGGACGTGGGCGCGCGCTGGATGCGTGGGGGCTCGAAGGCGGCCCTCAGCAGGGCGGCGAGGCCCTGGCCCGCCTCGTCGTCGCCGACGTCCCACACCAGCTCGGCGTGCACGCCCAGGCCGTGCAGCGCCAGGGCGGTGTTGCCCAGCGCGCCGCCCAGGCGCCAGGCGATGCGCTCGACCAGGGCCTCGGTGCCGACGGCGGGCCACGGCGCGACGGGGCCCAGCAGCAGGTCGATGCTGGCGTTGCCGGCGACGATCAGCCCCGGCCGATCGCCGCCGCGGGGCATGCCGCCGGCGCTCACCCCTTGACCCCCGTGAGCACGACGCCCTCGATGATCTGCTTCTGGAAGATCAGGAAGACGATGAGCACCGGCACGATCGCCAGCGACGAGGCCGACATGATGAGGTTCCACTGGGTGGCCGCCTCGCCCGAGAAGTTCGAGATGCCGACGGGGATGGTCCGCATCTCGGGGCGCTGGCCGACGATGAGCGGCCACAGGTAGGCGTTCCAGTTGCCGATGAAGGCGAAGATGCCGAGGGCCGCCAGGCCGGGCCCCACGAGCGGCAGGCCGATGCGCCAGAACAGGCCGAACTCGCTGACGCCGTCGATGCGGCCTGCGTCGAACAGGTCGCGCGGCAGCGTCTGGAAGAACTGGCGCATGAGGAACACGCCGAAGCCCGGGATGAGGCCCGGGAACATGAGGCCCCAGTAGGTGTTCACCCAGCCGTACTCGGCCGACATGACGAACCAGGGGATGACGAGCATCTCGGTCGGCACCATGAGCGTCGACAGGATGAGGATGAAGATGAGGTTCTTGAACGGGAACTTCAGCGTGGCGAGCACGTAGCCGACCAGCGCGCAGAAGAACAGGACCGACGTGGTCGTGCCGACGGCCACGATGACGCTGTTGAGGAACCACTGCGGGAAGGCGGTGCCGGTCACGACCTCGACGTAGTTCGCCAGCGTGAAGCGCTCCGGCAGGATGCTGAAGGAGAGGATCTCGCGGTACGGCTTGAAGGAGCTCAGCAGCATCCAGGCGAAGGGGAACACCATCGCCAGCGCGCCGACCGTCAGCAGCGCGTAGCTGAGCACGACCCAGGCGTCGACGCGCCGGCGTCGCGGGGCCTCCTCGGCGGCCCGCAGGCCGCGGACGACGGTCCGTTCGCTGGCGATCATGCGAGCGCTCCCATCAGTACTCCACCCGCCGCTGCGTCAGCCGCAGCTGGATGAGCGTGACGATCAGGATGATGGCGAAGAGGACCACCGTCACCGCGGCGGCGTACCCGAGGCGCGCACGGCCGAACGCCTCCTGGTACATGTACAGCGCGATCGACAGCGTGCGGTTGAGCGGGCCGCCCTGGTCGGTGAAGTTGATGTTGACGATCTGGTCGAAGAGCTGCAGCGCGTTGATCGTCGTGATCACCACGCTGAAGACGATCACCGGGTTCAGGAGCGGCAGCGTGACGTGCCAGAAGAGGTCCCACGGGGTCGCCCCGTCGATGCGGGCCGCCTCGTAGTAGATGCGCGGGATGCCCTGCAGGCCCGCGAGGAAGATGACCACCTGGAAGCCGAGCTGCTGCCACACGACCACCACCGAGACCGACACGAGCGCCAGGTTGGGATCGGTCAGGAAGCGCTGCGGCTCGATGGCGAGGCGCTCCAGGCCGAAGCGCTCGAGGAAGACGTACCACTCGATGAGCAGCGTGTTGATGATGCCGTAGTTGTAGTTGTACATCCACCCCCACACCCACGCGACCGCGACGGCGGGGGTGATGTAGGGGGCGAAGTAGATCGCGCGGTAGGCGCCGCGGCCGCGCCCGACGGCCTGCAGCATGAGCGCGATGCCCAGGCCGAGGGCCATCGAGGCCGGGACGGTGATCACTGCATACTGGAGGGTGTTCTTGAGCGCCTGGTGGAAGACCGGGTTCTCGAGCAGCTCGCGGTAGTACCCGAGCCCCACGAAACGGCGGCGCGCCGGGTCGACGTGCCAGGTGTAGAGGGAAAGATAGAAGGACTGCAGCGCGGGCCAGAAGCGGATGAAGGCATAGAAGGCGATCGGGATGGCCAGGAAGACGTAGGCCCACAGCGCCTCGCGTTGCGCGAGCGACAGCGAGCGTCGGGGTCGTGCGGGCGGTGTGGAGGTCACTCGGCTCCTCGGCGGGCTCCGCGGGAGGGCCGCTTGGGCGGCCGTGGGGCGGTGGGGATTCCGTGACCTGCGCGGCCGGGGGGCGGCGGCGCGCGGTCGGGGACGAGGGGTGGGGCGGCCAGGAGACCGCCCCACCTCATCGGACTCGGGCCGTTACTGGGCGTTGGCGGCGTCGAGCAGTGCCTGGTCCTCGGCGGCCGCCTGCAGGATCGAGGCGAGCGGGTCGGCGCCCTCGAGCAGGACGCGGTTGATCGCGTCGACCATCACGCTGCGCTGCGCGCCCTCGTCGACGAACTGGGTGGCCTCGGCGTACGCCAGGCCGGCGATGAAGGCGCCGAACACGGGGTCGGCGGTCAGCTCGGGGTCGGCGACCAGGGTCCGCGCGGCCGGCAGCTCGCCGACGACGTCGAGCCACAGCTGCATGGATTCCTCGTTGGTGACGAACTTGACGAAGCGCGAAGCGGCCTCGAGCTTCTCGGGGCTGGCGTAGGCGTTGGCCGTCAGGCCGTTCATCCAGAAGGAGCCGAAGTTCGCCTGCACGCCGTTGTCGAAGGTCGGCAGCTCGGCGACGCCCCAGTCGAACTGGGCGTTCGTGCGCACGTTGCCGATGGCGAACGAGCCGTCGATGATCATCGAGATGCTCTCGAGGTTGATGAAGCCCTCGCGGTAACCGTTGGCGCCGGGGACGAACTCGTTGACGCCGACCTCGTGCTCGGTCTGCAGCGAGGTGTAGAAGGCCAGCGCTTCCGCGCCCAACTCGTTGCCGTAGAGCACCTCGGTGCCGTCGGCGCTGTAGGGCGGGGTGCCGAGCTGGTTGGTCAGCACGGTGCGCACGACGTGGTGGTCCTGGCCGTTCGGCGCGATGCCGAAGCCGACGCGCTCGAAGCGCGGCCCGCGCTTGATGGTGAGGGCCTTGGCGGCCTCGACGAACGCGTCCCAGGTGGCCGGCGGAGCGTCGGGGTCGAGCCCGACCTCGCGGAACTGGTCCTTGTTGTAGAAGAGCGCCAGGGCGCGCACGGCGGTCGGCAGGCCGTAGTAGGCGCCGTCGATCTTCACCGACTCGACCATGGGGATGAAGTAGCTCTGGATCCAGGCCTCGTCGAAGTGCTCGGCCGGCAGGGGCTCGACGTAGCCGGCGCGCTGCCAGGCACCCGCCCAGCCGTAGAAGAGCTGGACGACCTCGGGGCCCTCGCCGGCGGCGAGCGCCGCGGCGACGCGCTCCTGGTACGAGGCGTACGGGCCGGCGTTCTCCTGGACGACGATGACGTCGGGGTTCTCGGCGTTGAAGCGCTCGATGAGCTGCTCCATCGCGTCGATGCGGGCGCCGAAGTCGTACTGCCAGTAGGTGATCGTGACCTGGGCCTGGGCCGTCGCGATGACGACGGCGGCGGTCATGAGGAGTGCGCGGACGAGGTGCTTCATGCGGTGGCGTCCTTTCCGGGCGTCCGCAGGGTGCGGTACGCCGCGTCGATCCGGGCGGCGAGTTGGTCGACGGACCGATGATACTCGGCCAGGTCGCTCCTGGCGCGTTCGACCTGCGACGTGACGGCGGCGGGAGCCGGTCCCCCGATACCGGCGCGGCGCGCCACGAACGCGGTGGGCGAGAGCGCTTCGGCGAGGGCGTCGGCCGCCAAGGATGGTCCGCCGCACGCGGCGAGGTCCTCCGGGGTGGCCTCTTGAAGGGGGCGCCCGTCCCGGGCCATGTGGCCCACGAGCGCGGCCGCGGCGCGGTGGGCCGCCGGGAAGGCGACGCCGCGCGTTCGCACGAGCTCGTCGGCGAGCTCGGTGGCGGTGGTGTCGGTGGCCGCGGCGCGCGCCGCGAGCCGCTCGCGGTCGACCGTCGCGCCCCGGAGGCACGCCACGAGCAGCTCGAGCCCCGCGTCGAGGGCGTCGAGCAGCGTGTGGACGGCCTCCTGGGCGTCGGGCCCGATGTCGTTGACGTCGCCGAAGGGGACGTTGTGGCCGGCCAGCGCCAGGACCTGCGCCTGCCCGGCGGCGCGCGAGAAGCGCGTGCGGGCGTGCTCGAGCGTCACGGGGTTGCGCTTCTGCGGCATGATCGACGATCCCTGGACGAGGTCGTCGGCGAGCCGCAGCCAGCCGTCGGACGCGGCGGCCACGAGGTCGTGCGTCAGGCGCGACAGCCCGACGCCCAGCGTGAGGCCCAGCGCGGCCAGGTCGGCCTGCCAGTCGCCGGCGGCGACGGCGTCGTAGGTGTTGGCGACCGGCTCCGCGAAGCCGAGCGCCTCGGCCGTGAAGGCGCGGTCGAGCGGGTGGCTGCTGCCGGCCAGCGCGGCTGCGCCGAGCGGGCAGCGGTCGAGACGCCGCAGCGCGCCGAGGACGCGGTCGTGGTCGCGGCCGACCATCGACGCGGCGGCGACCAGGTAGTGCGCGAGCGTCGTCGGCTGCGCGGGCTGGTGGTGGGTCGTGGCGATGATCACCGTGCCCACGTGCGCCTCGGCCAGGTCGAGCAGCGCCTCGGACAGCGTGTGCGCGCGCCGGGCGACGCGCAGCAGGCCCTCGCGGGCCGCCAGCAGGTAGGCGGTCATGTCGAGGTCGTTGCGCGAGAGGCCGACGCGCAGCCAGGCGGTGGCCTCGGGACCCACGTCGGCCGCGAGCCGCTCTTGGAGCGCGAAGTAGAGGTCGGGGACGCCGGGCGCGGGCTGGGGCGGCGGCAGGTCGCGCTGGCGCGCCAGGGCGGCGTCGAGGGCGGCAACGGCCTCGCCGTGGCCGGCGGCCGCCGGCAGGCGCGCGACGGTCCGCGCGTGGGCCGTCAGCGCGTCGAGGAAGGCGTCGTAGAGCCTGGCCGCCGCGAAGGCGTGGTCGGGCGCCAGCACCCGCTCGGCGTAGGCGGGGTGCCAGCTCACGCGTCCGCCCCCGACGCGCGGCCCGAGGCGGCGGCCGCCGCCTCCGTGCCCGCCACCTCGGCGCCCGCCACCTCGGCGCCCGCCACCTTCCGCGGGCCGAGGTCGAGGCCGAGGAGGCGCGCGGCGTTGCCGCCGAAGACCTTGGCGATGTCGGCCTCGGGCAGGTTCAGCGTGTAGCAGGCGCGCAGCTGGTCGTGCAGGTAGCGCACGGCGAAGCCGCGCGGGAAGGCGGCGGAGTCGCTGCCGAAGAGCACCCGCTCGGGTCCGATCGTCTCGAAGGCCTTGCGGAACAGGTCCTCGAGGGTGAGCGGGTAGGGCATCCAGCGCATCCACTGGTTGCTGCCGGAGGTGTCGACGTAGACGTTCGGCAGGCTCCAGCACAGCGCCAGCAGGTCCTGCCAGTAGCCGGCGCCGAAGTGCGGGACGATGAAGGGGATCTCGGGGAAGTCCCGGGCCACGGTGAAGAGCGACAGCGGGCTCATGCGCGGGTGGGCGACGACCCCACCGCCGCGCCCGAGGAAGCCGAAGTGGATGAGCGCCGGCAGGCGGCGCTCGGCCAGGAACGCCCACAGGTCGCGCAGCCCCGGGTCCTCGAAGGCGAAGTCCGTCATGGGGCCGAGCTGCTTGTAGCCGCGCAGGCCGAGCTCGTCCGCGGCGCGGCGCATCTCGGCGCCGGCGCCGGGGCGCATGGGGTGGTGCGCGAGGCCGACGAAGCGGTCGGGGTGCCGGCGCACCACGCCCGCCAGCAGGTCGTTGCTCTGGCCGGTGACGAAGTTGATCCAGCGGACGCCGTGGCGGTCGAGCTCGGCGACCCAGCGGTCGGCGGCGGCGTCGATCTCGGCCGGCGTGCGCGCGGGCGGCTCCGCCTCCTCGGTGGCCCACTCCCGCTGCATGCGCGCCATCCGCTCGCGGGCGTAGCCCGCCAGGAGCGGGTGCGGGTCGTTCTGGGGCCCCTCGCGGCCGATGGTGTTGACCACCGGGAAGTGGGCGTGCACGTCGACGACCGGGAAGGGCAGCTCAGCCATGGCGCCTTCCCGCCGTGGTCGCGCGACCGGCGGCCGTGCGTGGCTCGATCGGCGCGAACGCCGGAGCGGTGACCGCGACCTCGCGCCCGGCGCTGCGGCACAGCTCGTCCTGCACGCGCTCGAGCGCCAGCGAGGCGACGCCGCGTGCGGCCGCCGCGGAACCCAGCGCGCTGGCGACGATGCACAGCGGCGTCGGTCCGGACCAGCGGCCACGCAGGTGCTGCACGAGCAGGCCCTCCGGGTCGGCGGTCCAGGCGACGACCAGCAGCTCGGGATCGAGCGCGCAGGCGAGGTTGTGGAGCACGGAGCGGAGGCTCTCGGCGAAGCGCACGAACGCCTCGCTGCGTTCGCTGCCATCGATGGAGACGCGCCCGTCGTCGTCGAGGAAGCGGCGGGCGAGCGCGAGGAGGTCGCCCTCGAGCGGGGCGTCGTCGTCGCCGGAGGCGCCGCGCGCGTACGCCGGGGTGAGCGACGAGCCGATCTCGCCGGCGGCGGCGTGGGCCCCG
>JAHYJQ010000037.1 GCA_019429025.1 Trueperaceae bacterium
CCGCGCTCGACCCCGCCGACGTCACCCACCTCGCCGAGCTCGCCAAGCGCCTCGGCACGGCCCGCCCCACCACCCCTGAGGAGGCCCTCGCATGACCGTCCGTCCACCCACCGGCCTGCACCACGTCACCGCCATCGCCGGCGACCCCGTCGCGAACCTGCGCTTCTACCAGGGCGTCATGGGTCTCCGGCTCGTCAAGAGGAGCGTCAACCAGGACGACCCCGCCACCTACCACCTGTTCTACGCCGACGGCGAGGGCCACCCGGGCACCGACCTCACCTTCTTCCCCTGGCCGCACGCCAAGCCCGGCACGCCGGGCGTCGGCGTGGTGCAGGAGACCTACCTGACGGTGCCGCCCGGCACCCTCGAGGCTTGGGAGGCCCGGCTCGTCGCGGCCGGCGTCCGGGTCGACCCGATCGTGCTTCGCTTCGGCGAGCGCGCCCTCCCCTTCGCCGACCCGCACGGCCTGCGCCTGGCGCTCGTCGAGGGCCCCGACCCGTTCGCCTTCACCCCCTGGCACGACGGCCCGGTGCCCGCCGCCGAGCAGGTGCGCGGCCTCCACGGCGCCCGCGCGCCGCTGCGCGAGATCGCGCCGAGCGAGCGCTTCCTGACCGAGGTCATGGGCTTCGAGCGCGTCGGCGAGGAGCACGGCTGGCTGCGCTTCGTCCTCCCCGGTGCCCCCGCGGGCGCGCCCTCGGGCGCGCCCGCGGGCGGCGCCGGCCGCATCCTCGACGTGCGCGAGGAGCCGGACGGACGCCGCGGGGCCTGGGGCGTCGGCAGCGTCCACCACCTCGCCTGGACCGTCGCCGACGGCGAGCACCAGGCCGGCCTGCGCGACGCGGTCGCGCGGGCCGGACGGCGCCCGTCCGAGGTCATCGACCGCTTCTGGTTCCGTTCGGTGTACTTCATGGAGCCCGGCGGCGTGCTGTTCGAGCTCGCCACCGAGGGCCCCGGCTTCGCGGTCGACGAGGACCCCGCCGCCCTCGGCGAGCGGCTCATCCTGCCGCCGTGGCTCGAGCCCTACCGGCCGCGCATCGAGGCCGTGCTGCCCGACCTGTCGGGCGAGCCCCCGTCCGCGGCCGCGCCGACCGCGGCCAGCGGCCCGGCGGTGGCCCGATGAACGGGATCGACCTCCGGCCCACCCGCCCCGGGGCCGACCCCCACGCGCACGCGCCGATCCTGAGCTGGGGCCCCGCACCCGGCGAGGCGCCGGTCGCGATCGTCCTCCTGCACGGCCGCGGCGACTCCGCCGCCGGCATCCTCGGCCTCGCGCCGGAACTCGACGCCCGCGGCACCGGGCCGGTCACCGTCCTCGCGCCCGACGCCGTCGGCGCCCAGTGGTACCCGCTGCGCTTCCTCGAGCCCGTCGAACGCAACGAGCCCTGGCTCACCTCGGCCCTGGCGGTCGTCGAGCGGACCGTCGCCGAGCTCGAGGCCGCCGGCGTGCCGCGCGAACGCATCGTCGTCGCCGGCTTCAGCCAGGGCGCCTGCCTGGCCCTGGAGTACGTCGCCCGCGCCGGCGGCGCCTGGGGCGGCGCGGTCGCGCTGTCCGGCGGGCTGATCGGCGCCGAGGTCGACCCCGCCCGCTACCCCGAGCGCCTCGACGGCACGCCCGTGTTCCTCGGCTGCTCCGACGTCGACGCCCACATCCCCGAGGGCCGCGTCCACGCCAGCGGTCGCCAGCTCCTCGCCCAGGGCGCGTCGGTGACGAGCCGCATCTACCCGGGGATGCCGCACACCGTCAACGCCGACGAGCTCGCCTGGTTCGCCGACCACGTGCGCGGCCTGGCGGGCCGCGTATCCTGAGCCATGGCCGACGACCTCCCCCGTGACGACGCCGCCTGGCGCGCGCGCCTGACCCCCGAGCAGTACCGGGTCCTGCGCCAGGAGGCGACGGAGCGCCCTGGCAGCAGCCCGCTCAACGACGAGTGGCGGCCGGGCACCTACGTCTGCGCCGCCTGCGGTCACCCGCTCTACCGCGCCGACACGAAGTTCGACGCCCACTGTGGCTGGCCGTCCTTCCACGACGCGCTACCGGGCGCCTTCGAGACGAAGACCGACTACCTGCTGCTCTACCCGCGCACCGAGTTCCACTGCGCCCGCTGCGGCTCGCACCACGGGCACGTCTTCGAGGACGGCCCCGAGCCGACCGGCCTGCGTTACTGCAGCAACGGCATCGCGCTGCGCTTCGTTCCCGACGAAGACTGAACCCACGCCACCGCCACCGTCACGCTGGCCTCACGGTCGTGTCACGGCCCGTGCCCCACACTGACGGCGGAGGAGGTGGTAGCTCGGATGAGGCAATCGCGAGGCCCCGGCCACACGATCGTCTTCTCTCTGCCGCGTCCAGCCGCGGCGCGGCGCCCAGAACAAGGAGTCGCAGCATGCAACACATCCGCAAGAACCCCACACGGTGGCTGCTCGCCATCCTGATCGGCCTGCTGGCGGTGTCCCTCTCCTTCGCGTCCGCCGCGAACGGGATCCGGGTCAGCGCCGAAACCGACCTGGAGTTCGAGGACGACGACGACCTCATCGAGACGATGGGCATCCGCTTCGAGATCGACGGCGGCCTGAAGGTCGTCGTGACCAACGAGGGCAAGGGTGGCATCGGCGACGTCTACGTCCCGGCGTTCGCCCTCGAGACGCTGCCCGAGAACGCCCTCGCGGACTACGAGCTCGAGCGCTGCGTGTGCTCGATCAAGGTCATCGAGCCCTACCCCGGCGGCGTGATCTTCGTCCTCGAGGAGACCAGCAACCCGAAGGCGATGTCGATGCTGATGGCGCACCTCCACTCCATCGGCGCGCAGGTCGGCGACATGGAAGCCAGCGGCCGAGCCTTCGGCTTCACCGCCGATGGCGTCGCCTACCGCGCCGTCTTCAACGCCGACCCGAACGGCACGCTCGTCTACCTCGGCAACTGAACGCAACCGTCAGCTACCACGACCACGTCGGCCCCGCCCCCACGGGGCCGACGCCGTCTTTCAGCGCCCCTCCACGCTCCTTCACACTCCTTCACGGAGCGTCCACCGGGACCGCATGGGCCGGGCGCACACTCCTCCTCGTAGGCCGCCGATTCGACACCGAACCGCGCGCGCCACGAGAGGAGCCCGACCATGACCCAGACCCGCGCCCTTCGCTCCATCCGCCCCGGCATCCTCGGTCTCACCGCCGTGCTGGCGATCGCCCCGCTCGCCGCCGCCGCCGACGCCCCGACCATCGACGCCTCCGGCGTCCTCTTCGCCGACGCCACCGTGGCCGAGGCGGGCATCGATCTGGATTGGGCCGATGGCCTGGTCGTGACGCTCGGCGCCCCCGGCGACGGCGCGCTCGGCGACGCGAGCTACTCCCCGGCGAGCGACCTGCCAACCAACGCCCTCGGCGGCGTCGTGACGGCCCAGGCGCTCGGCCGCACCGGCCTCGTCGTTGCCTACCCGAGCGGCGTCGCCTTCGTCACCACCGCCACCTCGGTCGACGGCGTCACCGCCGCCTTCGCCGAGCGCCTCGCGTCCCTGGGGTTCGCGGTCGAGCACGAGCCCGCCGCCCGGTCGTTCGACTTCTCCCGCGGCGGGGAGACCTACCGCGCCGTGTTCGGCGCCCACGCCGAAGGCGTCTCGGTGTACCTGGGACACTGAACGCCCGCGCAGCCGAACCGAACCCACGCAGCGAACGCGAGCCCGCGCCCCGACCGGCGCGGGCTCGTACGCTCACGCGCCGCGAAGAGAACGCCAACCCGACCCACACGCTCGCGCGCCACGCTCGCCCCATGGCGGTCCACGACCCACCCACATCGGCGGCTGCCCGCATCCTGATCGTCGAGGACGACCGCGACATCGCCGATTCGCTCGAGCTCTACCTCCGCCGCGACGGCTACCAGACCGAACGGGCCCACGACGGGCGCCGCGCGCTGGAGCTCGTCGGCTTCGGCCTCGGCGCCGACGACTACGTCACCAAGCCGTTCTCGACCCGGGCGCTGCTCGCCCGCGTCAAGGCGCTCCTGCTACGGTCGAACCGGTCGTCCGCGGCGACCCGCGTCACGCGCCTCGGACCCCTGGCCGTCGACCGCGAGCGGCTGGAGGCGCGCGTGGACGACGACCCCGTCCCGCTGACGGCCACCGAGTTCGGCCTGTTGGCCGCGCTCGCCGAGGTGCCCGGGCGGGTGCTATCGCGCGAGGCGCTCATCGAGCGCGCCATGCCCGAGTCCGACGCCCTCGAGCGCACCGTCGACGGCCACCTCAAGAACGTGCGCAGGAAGCTCGCCGAACACGGTGTCGACCACCTCCTGGAGACCGTTCGCGGCGTCGGCTACCGGCTGCGGCCGCCGCGGCCCTGAGGCGCGCGCCCGCGAGGCGCACGGCTCAGTTGCGCCGCCACGGCATGACCCGCCGCTCGACCCACTGCAGCAGCGCGGTCAGCCCGACGCCCAGGGCCATGACCACGACCAGGGCGGCGTACATCCGCGGCGTGACCAGCACCTGCCAGTAGTAGTAGATGAGGAAGCCGACGCCGCGGTCTGCGCGCACGAACTCGACCGCGACGATGACGATGAGCGCCGTCCCCAGCGCCAACCGCAGCCCCGAGAACACGATCGGCAGCGCGCCGGGCAGGATGACGTGGCGGAACATCTGCCAGCGCGACGCGCCGAAGTTGCGCCCCGCCTCCAGGTAGACCTTGTCGATCCCCTGCACCCCCGCCATCGTGCTGATGGCCACCAGGAAGAAGGCGCTGATCGCCACGACCGCGATCTTCGGGCCCTCACCGAAGGGGTTCGGGAACACGAGCATGAGGATCGGGAAGATGGCGATCTTGGGGAGCACGTAGATCGCCGACATCGTCGCGTCCAGCATCATCCGCACGGTGCGGTTGAGGCCCATGACCATGCCGATGAGCACGCCGGGGAGCGCGCCGATGAGGAAGCCGCCGAGCACGCGCGACAGCGTCGCCCACACGTGGCTCTCGCGCACGAGCGCCTGGACGCCGGCCCAGCCCTGCTCGGCGGCGACCTCCGGGACCAGCCACGGGCGGCCGATGAGGCTGCTGCGGTTGAAGCGGTCGAAGGTCACCGTCAGCTCCCACAGCGCCACGGCGATCTGGCTGGGCGGCGGGAACCAGCGCGGGTTGAGGATGCCGGCGCCCGCGAGGAGCTCCCAGACCAGCAGCAGCGAGAGCGGGAAGCCGAGCGCCAGGCCGCGCTGGAACGGCCCACGCCAGCGCAGGGCGAGGCGCGACTCCACCTCCTGCGCCAGCAGCACCACGCACACGAAGCCGATGCCCAGCAGCGCCCACCAGGCGCTCGCCCACAGGCCGAGGGCGAAGCCGGCCGCCAGGGTCGCCAGCAGCACCCCGAGCGGGAGCGCCCATGCCAGGGCGGCGGCACCGCCTGCGCCGCGCGCCGAACCGGGCGTCATGCCTGCTCCGCCATCGCCCGCCGCACCTCGTCACGCAGCGCGTCCCACACCGCGCCCGTCAGCGCGGCGAACTCGGGCGTGGCCATGACCGTCAGGTCGCGCGGCCGCGGCAGGTCGACGTCGATCACCGTCTTCACGGTCCCCGGGTGGGCGGTCATGACGACCACCCGGTCGCCCAGGAACACCGCCTCGTCGATCGAGTGGGTCACGTAGAGCACGGTCTTGCGCGACTCCTCCCACAGCTGCAGCAGCTCCTCCTGCAGCACCGCCCGGGTCTGGGCGTCGAGCGCGCCGAGCGGCTCGTCCATCAGCAGGACCTGCGGGTCGTTGGCCAGCGCCCGGGCGATCGACACCCGCTGCTTCATGCCGCCGGAGAGCTGCGCCGGGTAGTAGTCGACGAAGCGCGTCAGGGCCACCTTGTCGATCCAGCGCCCCGCGATCGTCTCGCGCTCTCTGCGCCCCACGCCACGCATCTCGAGGCCGAAGGCGACGTTGTGCAGCACCGTCTTCCACGGGAACACGGCGTACTCCTGGAAGACGACGTTGGCCAGCGGCTGCCGCGGGTCGGGGCCGGCGTTGATGCGCACCTCGCCGCCGGTGGCGTGGTCGAGCCCGGCGAGGATGCGCAGGAAGGTCGACTTGCCGCAGCCCGATGGGCCGACCAGGCACAGGAACTCGCCCTCCGCGACCTCGAGATCGAAGTCGCGGAGGGCGGTCATCCAGCCGGCGCGGGTCTGGAAGCGTTTCTCGGCGGAACGGGCGACGATCTTGGCGCTCATGCTCGCGCGAGCGTACACCGGGCGCGCGGCCCGCGGTCCCGGGGGTGTGCGCCGGTGGGCGCGGCGCCCGCCGGCGCACCCGGCGTCAGCGCGTCAGGGTCACTCCCCGTGCGCCCCCAGCTGCTCCAGCGCCCAATCCATGAACGACAGGTCGACGACCGCGCCCAGGTCGATCGGCGTCTCGTAGGCGGTGCGGCCGTTCTCGCGGTGGGTGCGCTCGACGTCGGCGAGTCCGTCGACCGGGATCTGCTGGTCCGGGCCGTAGACGACCGGCGCGCCGCTGCGCAGCCCCTCCTCGGTCGCGTTGGGCAGGTAGGTCAGGAAGGCGTCGAGGTTCTCGCGCGAGAACAGCTCGTCGCCCTGCATGAGGCGCGACGCCTCGAGCAGCGCCAGGGCGAAGCGGCGCGCGACCTCGGGACGCTCCTGCACGAAGCGGCCCGAGCCGACGAAGGCGACGGTCATGAGGCCGGGCGTCAGGTCCTCGGCGAAGGGGACGGCGGCGCCGCCCGCCTCGGACTGGTCGGCGAAGGGCGCGCCGAGGATGGCGGCGTCGATCGCCCCCGACTCGAACGACAGCGGGATGTCCGGGTTCGCGACGTTGACCAGGTTGACGTCGAAGATCGTCAGGCCGCCGCGCTCGAGCGCCTTGGCCGCCAGGTACTCGCCACCGGAGCCGGGCCCGCCGGCGACCGCGACCGTGCGGCCGCGCAGGTCGGCGATGTCCGTGACGGTCGCGGCGAGGTCGGCGCGCAGCATGAGCTTGGTGGGGCTGTCCTCGAAGGGCTCGAGCCCGCCGGGCGCGATGACCCGCAGGTCGAGGCCCTGCGCCCAGCCGTTCCACAGCGAGACGACGATGGCGATGCCGCCGACGTCGATCTGCCCCTGCTCGAGGAAGGCGATCGCCTCGGTGCCGGACGCGACGCGGTTGATCTCGACGTCGAGGCCGTAGGCGTCGAAGAGGCCGCGGTCGGCGGCGACGTACAGGGTGCCGAACTTGGTGATCGGCACGTAGGCGACGCGCACGGTCTCGCGCGGCGAGAGCGGCTCGACCGCGCCTTGCGCGGACACGGCGCCGGCCAGGGCCAGTAGCGCCACGAGGGGAACGAGCGAACGGACAATGCGCATGGGATCCTCCTGCTCGGGGGCGGCCAGCGGCCGCCGTCGGGGTGCGCGGATGCTACCCCGGGACCGCCGCAACGTCCACACTCATCGAGGCGTGCCAGAATGCCCGCGATGCCGACCCCGCCCATCGCCTTCCTCGCCGGCATCCTGTCGTTCCTGTCACCCTGCGTGCTGCCCCTGGTGCCGACCTACCTGGCGTACGTCGGCGGCAGCGGCACCAGCCGCCCCGTGCTGCTGCGCAACGCCGGCCTGTTCGTGCTGGGCTTCTCGCTCGTCTTCATCGCCCTGGGCGCCTCGGCCAGCGCCCTCGGCAGCGTTCTGCGCGCGCAGCAGGAGCTGCTGACGATCGCCGGCGGCGTGCTCGTCATCGTCTTCGGGCTGGTCATGCTGGGCGTCATCCGGGTCCCCTTCCTCTACCGCGACACGCGCCGCAACGTCGGCTCGACGACCGACACGCGGAGCCCCTGGGGCGCCACACTGTTGGGCATGGCCTTCGCGTTCGGCTGGACCCCCTGCATCGGGCCCGTGCTCGGCTCGATCCTGGCGGCTGCCGGGGCGAGCGGCACGCTGGCCACCGGCGTCGGGCTGCTGACCGCCTACGCGGCCGGGCTCGCGGTGCCCTTCCTGCTGGCAGCCGTGGCGATCGAGCCCTTCACGCGCATGAGCCGTGGCCTGCGCCCGTGGCTGCCGTGGATCGAGCGCGGCGCCGGCGCCCTGCTGCTCGTCGTCGGCGTCATGTTGGTGACCGGCACCTTCACCGCCCTGAACGCCGTGCTCATCCGCTGGACGCCCGAGTGGCTGTGGAGCCGGCTGTGACGGCGGCGCCGGCCGGCGCCGGCGCGCCGGTCGGCGCGGGTGCGCCGGTCGGTTCAGGCGCGGCCGTGCCCGCGGGCGCACCGGCCGCGATCGAGCTCCGCGGCCTCGTCCACGGTTACGGCGGGCCGCCGGTCCTCGCCGGCATCGACCTCGACGTCGCCGTCGGACGGGTCGTGGCGCTGCACGGGCCTAACGGGGCCGGCAAGACGACGCTGCTGCGGCTGCTCGCCACCCGGCTGCGGCCCGTCCGCGGTCACGCGCGGGTGCTGGGCCACGACGTCGTGCGCCAGGCCCACGAGGTGCGGACCCGGGTGGCGACGCTGCCGGTGTACGGCGGCGCCTACGGCGCGCTGAGCGGCCGCGAGAACCTGCGCCTCGGCGTCGCGCTGCGGGGCGGCGACGACGACCCAGGGGCCGTCGACCGCGCGCTGGAACGCGTGGGGCTCATCGCGGCGGCGGACCACCTCGTGCGGGCCTACTCGAGCGGCATGCGCAAGCGCCTGGCGCTGGCGCGCCTGACGCTGGCCGACGCGCCCGTCTGGCTGCTGGACGAGCCGTACGCGGCACTCGACGAGCAGGGCCAAGAACTCGTCGACGCCCTCATCGCGGCGGCCCGCGACGACGGTCGTACGGTGCTCGTCGCCTCGCACGACCTCCCCCGCTCGCTCGCCACCGCCGACGCGGTCGTAGAGATCGCGGGCGGCCACCTGCGGGTGCTGGCGCGTCCGACCCGCGCGCCGACGGCGACGGCGACGGCGACGGCGGGGACGGGGGCGGGGGCGGACGCGTGAACGACCTCCACGCCGTGCTCTGGATCGCGCGCAAGGACCTCCTGCAGGAGGCCCGCTCCAAGGCGGTCACGGTGGCGACGGTCTTCTTCTCCGCGGTCACGCTCGGCGTCCTGGCCTTCGCCTTCGGCGAGAACCCGCTGCTCATGCGCGAGGGCGCGATGGGCGCGCTGTGGGTGGCCCTGGCCTTCGCCGGGGTCATCTCCGCCGCGCAGAGCTGGCAGGCCGACCTCGAGGACGGCGCCCTCGAGGCGCTCCTCGCCTGGCCGGTCCCGCGCGCCGCGGTCTACCTCGGCAAGCTGCTCGCGAACTGGGGGCTGATGACCGCCCTCGGCTTCGTGCTGCTGCCGCTCGCCGGCGGTCTGTACGGCGCCGCCATCGGTGGCAACGGCGAGACGGCGCCGGCGCTGGTGGTGGCCGTGCTGCTCGGCACGATCGCGGCGGGCACCCTCGGCTTCGCCCTCATCGCCGTGTTCTACGCCGGCCTGACCGCCAACCTGCGCGCGCGCGAGTCGCTGCTGCCGGTGCTGATGTTCCCCGTCGTGGTGCCGATCCTGCTGGCCGCCGTGCGCGCCAGCAACGCGCTGGTGGGATCGGGCGACCTCGATCTGGCGTGGGCATGGCTAAGATTGCTCGTGGGTTTTGACCTGGTGTACGCCGTCGTCTGCCTGGTGCTGTTCCGCTTCGTGGTGGAGGCCTGACGTGCGCCCTACACGGGGTTCGACGACGCCAAGGGGCCCGGGGCCCCGGAGGAGTGACCGAACGATGACCGACGCTGCCGCTCGGCTGCGCCGCCCGCTGTGGCTGCGCATCTACCTGGGGATCACCCTGCTGCTGTTCCTCGCCGCCGCCGCGTTCGGGCTGGTCTTCAGCCCGCGCGACGTCACCCAGGGCGACCTGATCCGCATCATGTACGCCCACGTCTCCGTCGCCTGGATCGCCTTCGTGGCGGTCGGCCTCACGGCCGTGTTCGGGGCGCTCTACCTGTGGCGCGGCAAGCGCCGCGACGACGTGCTCGCCGTCGCCTCGGGCGAGATGGGCCTCTTCTTCGCCAGCCTGACGATCATCGGCGGCATGACCTACTCCAGGCCGACGCTGAACACCTTCTGGACCTGGGACGCCAAGCTCACGCTGACGGCGATCATGGTGGCCCTGATGGTCGGTTACTTCATCGTGCGCGGCCTCATCGACGACCCCGTGCGCCGCGGCCGGGTGTCGGCGGTGGTGGCGATCGTGGCGGCCGCCAGCCTGCCGTTCAACTACCTCGCCGCGGAGTGGTTCCGCACCCTGCACCCGGCGAAGAGCGTCGCGCTCGACGGCTCGGGCGTGACGATGGACGCGACGATGCTGGCGGTGCTGCTGTTCAACACCGTCGTGGCGGGGTTGGTCTACCTCGGCTTCATGATCGATCGGGTGCGCCTCGGGCGCGTCGAGGCCGCCCTGGAAGAGGAGCGCTCGCTGGCCGCGACGCGCCCAGCCCCCGTGGGCAAGGAGGTCGTCCGTGTTTGACGGCTGGACACAATGGACCTGGGTGACGATCGCCTGGCTCGAGCTGGTGCTCGCCTACGGCGGCTACCTGACGTACCTCGGCTGGCGGCGGCGCAAGCTGCTCGCCGACGACGCCGCCCGCCGCGTCATCGAGCGGCAGGCCGCGGGGGGTGGATCGTGAACCGCAAGTGGGCGTACGGGCTCGCCGGCGTCGCCGTGCTGGCCGTCGCGGGCTTCATGATCTTCCAGGCGCTGTCGACCTCGCTGGTGTACTTCATCCTGCCCAACGAGCACGCCGCCGACCCCGCCCAGTACGACGGCCGCCGCATCCGGCTCGGCGGCATCGTCACGCCGGGCACGATCGCCTTCGACGAGCGCGAGCTGCAGTTGACCTTCCTCGTCACCGACGGCCTGGTCGCCTACCCCGTGCGCCACAGCGGGGCGCCGCCGGAGCTCTTCAAGGAGAGCACCGGCGTGGTCGTCGAGGGTCGCTTCGACGACGGCACCTTCGTCTCCGACAACGTGCTGGTCAAGCACACCGAGGTGTACGTGGCCGAGGGCGACCACATCGACCTCGAGCTGCTGCGGGAGTCGCTGAAGTGACCCCCCGCCCGTTCGGGGGCCGGTCGTGGACCTGAGCCTGGGCACGCTCGGCTCGGCGGCCAGCGCACTGGCGCTCGGCCTCGCCGTCTACGCGCTGATCGCCGGCATCGCCGGGGCGGTCCGCCGCGACGCCCGCCTGCAGACCTCGGCCCGCCTCACCGCCGTCGCGGTGTTCCTCGCTGCCACGACGGCCGTCATCGTCATGCAGGCCGCGCTGCTCACCGACGACTTCAGCGTCAAGTACGTCGCCGAGCACTCGCGCATCGACTCACCGATCTGGGTCAAGGTCGTGACCCTGTGGGCGGCCTTGGAGGGCTCGGTGCTGCTGTGGGCCTGGCTGCTCACCGGCTACACCGCGGTGCTCGCCCTGACCACGCCGAACCACGCGCTGCGACCGTGGGCCCTGGTGATCATGCAGGGCGTCCAGGTGTTCTTCCTCGGCGTCGTGGCGCTCGTGGCCAACCCGTTCGTCGTGCTCGCCAACCCGCCCTTCGACGGCCCCGGCGCCAACCCGCTGCTACAGAACCACTGGATGATGGCCGTCCACCCGGTGCTGATGTACCTCGGCTTCGTCGGGCTGACCGTGCCCTTCGCCTTCGCGATGGCCGCGCTCATCACGCGCCGCCCCGGGACCGAGTGGATGCAGCTCACGCGCCGCTGGACACTGGCCGGCTGGGGCTTCCTCACCGCCGCGATCATCGCGGGCGGCTGGTGGAGCTACGAGGTGCTCGGCTGGGGCGGCTACTGGGCGTGGGACCCGGTCGAGAACGTCAGCTTCATGCCGTGGCTCACGGCGACCGCGTTCATCCACAGCGTGCAGGTGCAGGAGCGCCGGCGCATGCTCAAGTCGTGGAACGTGCTGCTCATCGTGCTGACCTTCGCGCTCACGATCCTCGGCACCTTCCTCACCCGCTCCGGCGTGGTGTCGTCGGTCCACGCCTTCGGCGACGGGCCCGTGGGCCCCGTGTTCCTCGGCTTCTTCGTCCTCGTCACCCTGCTGAGCCTCGGCCTGGTGGCCTGGCGCTGGGACCAGGTGCGCGACCGGGCCGAGCTCGACGCCGCGGTCAGCCGCGAGGGCGCGTTCCTGCTCGTCAACGTCGTCTTCCTGGCGCTGACGTTCATGGTGCTCATCGGCACGCTGTTCCCGCTGATCGTCGAGGCGGTCAACGGCGCCCGCGTCACCGTCGGCGCGCCGTTCTTCGACGTGGTGTCGCTGCCGATGTGGATGCTGGTGCTGCTGCTCATGGGCATCGGCCCGCTGCTGCCGTGGCGCAAGGCCGAGACGCAATCGCTCGCGCGCAACCTCGCCTGGATGACGGGCGGCCTCGTGCTCGCGGCCGGCGGCGCGCTGGCCTTCGGCCTGCGCGAGATCTACCCGGTGCTCACGATCGGCCTCGCCGGCTGGAACCTCGTCAGCCTGGGGCTGCTGCTGGTGGGCGCGGTCGTGCCTCGCGCGCGCCTCACCGGCCGGGGCCTGGCGACCACCACCATGCGCTACGCCTTCGAGCAGCGCCGCAAGGTCGGCTCCATGGTCGTGCACTTCGGCGTCGTGGTGGTGGCCCTCGGCATCGCCGCCTCGTCGGGGTACCGCACCGACGTGCAGCTCCGCCTCCCCTACGGCGAGCCAGTGGCGTTCGGCCAGTACGAGCTGCAGGCGCTGGCGCCGTTCAGCGAGCGGGGCGCGGGCCGCGTGTCCGTCGGCGTCGAGGTCGCCGTGTTCCAGGGCGGACGGCAGGTCGACCTGCTGCGGCCCCACATCAACGCCTTCGGCAACAGCTCGATGACGGTGCCCACCGCCGCCGTGCGCTACACGCTCGGCCACGACCTCTACCTCAGCGTCGCCGGCGCGGTCGACCCGACGGCCGACGGCGTCATCATGCGCGTGATCCAGAGCCCGCTCGTCACCTGGATCTGGTTCGGCGCGGTCATCCTGGCGCTCGGCACCGTCTGGACCCTGGTGCCGCCCCGTGGCCCGGCCCCCGCGGTGGTGCCGGCGGGCGCCACCGGTAGGGCGCGGGCGTGAAGCGCGTCGCGGTCGTCGTCGCCATCGTCGGCGGCCTGGCCGCCCTGTTCCTCTTCGGCCTGCTGCGCGGCGCGCCCGACCGCAACGTGCCGTCCAACCTGCTGAACCGCCCGGTGCCGAACTTCGAACTGCCCGTGTACGAGCGCTACCTCGCCGAGTTCGGCCCGCGGCTCGACCTCGCCGACCACGCCGGCCGGCCCATGGTCATCAACTTCTGGGCCTCGTGGTGTGGCCCCTGCTACGCGGAGGCGCCGCACCTCGAGGCCGCCCAGCGGCGCTACGGCGACGAGGTGCTGTTCATCGGCATCCAGACCCAGGAGCGCGACGCCCGCGCCGCCGGGCGCGCCTTCATCGAGCGCTTCGACTTCACCTTCCCCAACGTCATCGACGACGACTCGCGGGTGTCGATCGCCTACGGCCTGTTCGGCGTCCCCGAAACCTTCTTCGTGCGCGCGGACGGCACCCTCGCGTACAAGCACGTCGGGCCCGTCGACGCCGAGGTCCTGACCGAACGGGTGGAGGCGCTGCTACGATGAGCCGCCTCGTGCGCAGCCTGCGTCTCGCCGCCGTCGCCGGCATCTTGCTCGGCAGCGCGTTCGCCCAGGACATCGTGCTCGACTCACGGGTCTTCGACATCGGCAACGAGCTGCGCTGCCCGACCTGCGTCGCGGAATCGGTGGGCGAGTCGAACGCCGCCATCGCCCGCGAGATGCGCCAGATCATCCAGGAACAGCTCGACGAGGGCCGCACCCGCGCCGAGATCCTGGGCTATTTCCAGGAACGCTACGGCGACTGGATCCTGCTGTCGCCGCCGCGCCGCGGCGTGCTCCTCATCGTCTGGCTGCTGCCCGTCGCGGCCGTCCTGGTCGCCGGCGGCGGCCTGTTCGTCCTGGTGCGCCGCTGGCGCGCCGCCGCCGACGAAGTGGCGCCCGTCGCCGGCGAGGACCTCGCGCGCGTCCGCGCGGCCCTCGCCGGCGACGATCCCGCGGGCGCCATCAGCGCCGAACCCGCTCCCCCCGCACCGCGCCCCTGACGGCGCCCGAGGTCCCGCCCTTGCTCACCGCCATCCTCATCGTCCTGCTCGCCCTCATCACGGTCGCCTACGCGGCCGCGCCGCTCACGGGGCGCAGATCGCTCGTCGATCCCCTGCCCGACGAGCGCGACCCCGTGCTGGTCGACCTCGAGGAGGAGCGCGACTCGCTCCTGCGGGCGATCCGTGAGCTCGACGCGCGGCTCGACCTGCCCGCCGACCGGCGCGACGAGTTGCGCGCGCGCTACGAGTCGAAGGCCGCCACCGTCCTCAAGGCGCTGGAGCGGGCGCGCAGCGAGGCGCACGGCGCCGCCGACTCCGCCGCCGACGCCCGCGCCCGGGCCGACGACGCCCGGCCCGCCACGGGGCGCCGCCTCCCCGTGGGCGCGCTCGCGCTCCTGGGCGTCGCCGCCGTCACCACCGCCGCGCTCGGCTCGTTCGTGCTGCCGCGCGTCGGCCAGGGCACCGTCACGACCTTCTTCGCCGACGAGCTGCAGACCGCCGAGGCGCTGCGCGACCTCATCCGGGCCGCCGAACGCGAGCCGAACGCCGCCAACCTCATGGCGCTCGGCGACGCCTACTGGGAACTCGCCGACGCCGCGGGCGCCGAGGAGACCTACCGCCGCGTCGTGGCACTCGCCAGCGACGACGGCACCAGCGTGGGCGCGCCGCCGATCGCCTACAAGCGGCTGGCGCTGCTCGTCCTGCAGCGCGACCTGCCGGCGGCCCTCGAGCTGCTGCGCGAGGCGAGGGCGGTCGACCCGACCGACCCCGAGACGCTCTACGCGATCGGCGAGCTGTCGTTCGCCCTGGGCGACCTCGACGCCTCCTCCGAGGCCTTCGGCGCCTACCTCGCCACCCCCGAGGGCGCGGGCGATCCGGACGCCGAGGCCCGCCTGGCGCTGGTCCAGGCGATCGGTCCCGCGGCGAGCGCCGTCGCCGAGTTGCGCGACCGCGACAACCTGCTGGCGCTCGCCGACGTCTTCTGGACCGCCGGCGCGGACGACCCGGCGGTCGAGATCTACTTCGAGGTCCTCTCCGAACACGACGCGTCCGAACCGACCGCGCTCAGCCGCGTCGGGCAGCTGCTCTTCACCCGCGGCCGCAGCGACGACGCCATCGGCCTGCTGGAGCGGGCGGCCAGCGCCGCCGGCGGCCTCACGCGGCTGGAGCCGCAGGCGAGCCTCTTCCTGGGGAACGCCTACGCCGTACAGGGCGACGACGAGAGCGCCATCCGCGCGTGGGAGGCCCACGTGGAGCTCGTGGGGGTCGAGGCCGCCGGACGCGTCACCGGCCTGATCGAGGGGGCGCGCCTGCGGCTGGACGCGGCGGGCGCCGAGGCCACCGCCACGACGCCGGGCGACGCGCCCACGGGTGTGCCGGCGGGCGGCTCGACGGCCGCCGCGGCCGAGGCCGCCGCCACCCGCGCGCTCACCGCCCTGAGCGACCCCGCCCTGCTCATCGAGGTGGGCGCCGAGCTGTACGCCCGCAACTGCGTCGTCTGCCACGGCGCCCAGGGCCAGGGCGGCACCGGCGTGCGGCTGGCCGGCAACGCCCGCGCCGCCAACGAGGCCAACGTCCGCAGCACCGTCCGCTTCGGCCGCGGCATCATGCCCGGGTTCGGCGCGCTGCTGTCCGAGGCCGAGATCGAGGTCCTCGTCCGCTGGGTCGGGCAGGAGCTGGCGACGCCCCGCTGAGACCGATGGAACGAGAAGCGACCGCGCACCCGGAACCCGCAGAAGGCGCGGCGGCTGCCGAACGGCCGCCCGTCGCGACGCCCTCGGGCGGGCACCCCGCGCCAGCCGCGCGCGACCCGGAGGCGGTCGACCACGGGCGCCGTGCGTTGTCCACCTGGCTGTGGCGCCTGCCCGTGCTGGCGGCCGCCGGCGGTGCCGCCTACGGCGTGTGGCAGGCCTACGCCATCCACTTCGCCAAGGACGCACCCGATCCCAACCCCGTCTTCGCTCCGGTCGCCGACGTCGGCGTCGCCCCGCTGTCGGCCTTCCCCGACGTGTGGGACGGCGTCGAGTTCGTGGCGGCGGGCGTGCCCTGCGTCGCGGTCCGGGTGCCCGCGCCGGTGCCCGGCGGGCTCGACGTCGGCGTCGGCGTGCACCTCGTCGCGTTCTCCCGCGTCTGCACGCACCTGGCGTGCATCGTCGAGCTCAACCGCGACGTCGAGACCGTGGCCTTCGCGTTCAACTACCGCAGCGATCGGCCGTCGCTCACCTGCGCCTGCCACTTCAGCGTGTTCGACCCGCTGCGCGCCGGTCGCGCCGTCAGCGGCCCCGCCGTCCGGCCCCTGCCGCGGGCCCGGCTGCGCCTCGAGGGCGACCTGGGTGGCGACGCGCGCGTCGTCTGCGACGGCCTCGAACGCTCCTCCTGACGCGGCCGGCCGTGCCCGGGTATCGTGACGCATGAACCCCCTGCGACGACTCGCCGCCCTGGGACAGTCGGTCTACCTCGACGAGATCTCCCGCGGCATGCTGCGCGACGGCAGCCTGCGGCGCCTGATCGACGAGGACGGCATCCACGGGGTCACCTCCAACCCGGCCATCTTCGAGAAGGCCATCGCGCGCTCCAGCGATTACGACGGCGCCATCGCCGAGCTCGCCCACCGCGACCTG
Organism: Trueperaceae bacterium; assembly: GCA_019429025.1. Lineage (GTDB taxonomy): Bacteria > Deinococcota > Deinococci > Deinococcales > Trueperaceae > JAABTL01. The sequence continues at coordinate 16,679 of JAHYJQ010000037.1, forward strand.
AGCCTGGAGGACGTCTACGAGACGCTCGCCCTGGAGGACATCGGCGCCGCCGCCGACCTCTTCGCGGACGTCTACGCGGGCTCCCACGGCGCGGCCGGCTACGTCTCGCTGGAGGTGTCGCCGCGGCTCGCCGACGACACCGAGGGCACCGTCGCCGAGGCCCGTCGGCTGTGGGCCCAACTCGGACGCCCCAACGTGTTCATCAAGGTCCCCGGGACGGCCGCCGGCCTGCCCGCGATCGAGCGGCTCGTCGCCGACGGCATCAACGTCAACGTCACCCTGCTCTTCGCGCTCGAGCGCTACGCGGCGGTCACCGACGCGTACCTGCGGGGCCTGGAGCGGCGGCTCGAGGCCGGGCTGCCGGTCGACGGCATCGCGTCGGTGGCCTCGTTCTTCCTGTCGCGCATCGACGTCGCGATCGATCCGCGGCTCGACGAGCTGGCGGCCGGCGACGGCACCGCCGCGGAGACGGCGCGGCGCCTGCGCGGCCGCGCCGCGATCGCCAGCGCCAAGCTCGCCTGGACCCGTTACCAGGACGCCTTCGGCGGCGACCGCTTCGCCCGCCTGGCGGCGGCTGGCGCGCGTCCCCAGTGGCTGCTGTGGGCCTCCACCGGCACCAAGGACCCCGCCTACCCCGCCAC
>JAHYJQ010000038.1 GCA_019429025.1 Trueperaceae bacterium
TATATAATTCATGCCGCTTTGCCATGATGCTAAAGCCGTCAAAAAAAACATGCCCATAAAAATTATAATTATCAACTTTCTTGCTGCCATTTTTATCCCTCTATGTAATAAAATCATCTATAATGGTAACGTCTGGCCGGATGTCATGGACAGGCCGAAGGCTTGAGCGAGCGGGTTGCGCGGGTCCTTCAGCAGCGTCGCCAGCACGATGAGCAGGAACAGGCCCGGGATGGCGTCCAGCACCTCGACGAGGCGCATGATGAAGTCGTCCACCAGGCCGCCGTAGAAGCCGGCGATCACCCCGAAGACCATGCCGAGCGTCAGCGACACCCAGACCGCGAGCACGCCGATGGTGAGCGAGATCTGCCCGCCGTAGAGCACGCGCGAGAAGACGTCCTTGCCGAGGTTGTTCGTGCCCCACAGGAAGAGGCGGGCGGGGTCCTCGACGCCGAAGAGGCGCAGGTCGCTCGTGAACGTGCCCAGGATCTTGTAGGGCTGGGAGGGGCGCCGCACGAGGAACTGGATCGGGTAGCGCGGGCCCTCGACGTTCTCGACGAACACGCGTTGGCGGGTGACCGGGTCGCGATCCGAGACGAACTCGTAGACGAAGGGGCGCGTGAGTCGCCCGGTCTCGGGGTCGATCCAGTGAACGGTCGTCGGCGGCATGAAGGCCGACACGGGGGTACGGCGGTACTCGTTGATGCCGTACGGCGCGATGAAGCCGGCGAAGGCGGCCATGAGGTACATGACGGCCAGGACCAGCAGTCCGAAGAGCGCGATCTTGTGGCGGCGGAACTGCTCCCAGACGATGCGCGCCTGCGTCTTGCTGGCGGGACCGCCGGCCGGCGGCAGGACCGCGAGGATCTCCGAGACCTTGCGAGCGGCCATCAGCTGAACCGGATCCGCGGGTCGACCGTGGCGAGCAGCAGGTCGGAGATGAGGTTGCCGATCATGAGGAGCAGCGAGGAGATCACCAGGAAGCCGAGGACGACGTAGATGTCCTGGCGGGAGATGGCGTCGATGAGGCGGGGCGTGATGCCGGGCCACGCCATGACGATCTCTACGAGGCCCGCGCCGCCGATCAGCGAGGGCAGGAGCGCGCCGATGCCCGCGACGAAGGGGATGATCGCCGGCCGGAGCGCGTGCTTGTAGGTGACCGCGCGCGAGCCCAGGCCCTTCGCGCGCGCGGTCCGGATGAAGTCGCTCTCGAGGTACTCGACCATCTGGCCGCGCAGCACGCGGGTGAAGCCGGCGATGCCCGCCGTGGCCACCACGAAGCCCGGCACGACCATGTGGTGGACGATGTCCCAGAACTGCTGCCAGGGCGTGAAGCTCTCCCAGCCGTTGCTGGTCATGCCCGCGACGGGGAAGACGAGGCCGCTGTAGCCGAAGGTGTCGCGGGTGAAGCCGCGGAACAGGAAGATCCCCAGGATGAGCACCTGGGCGAAGAAGAAGTTGGGAATCGCGAGGCCGAAGTAGCTGACGGCGGAGACCACCTGATCCCCGAGGGAGTACTGTCGGACCGCCGAGAACACGCCGAGCGGCACGGCCATGAGCCACAAGAGGACCGTCGCCAGGACGACGAGGTAGAGCGAGTTCTGGATCGGCCGACGGATGACGTTCATCACCGGCTGGTTGCTCGCGAACGAGAGGCCGAGGTCACCGCGGACGATGTTGCCCATCCAGCGGACGTACTGCACCATGACGGGCTGGTCGAGCCCGTACTGGGCGCGCAGGCGGTCGATCGTCTCCTGCCTCACGTTGGGCTCGAGGGCCTTGGTGGTGAGGAAGTCACCCGGCACCAACTGCGAGATCATGAACGCCAGCAGGGTCGCCCCGATAAAGGTCGGGATCAGGTGAAAGAAGCGGCGTAACACATATGGGAGCAAGCTCGTCCTCCCCTAGTGGGTTTGGCGGCGGCTGCCGCCCGGTCACGATAGCGTGCGCGTTTCGGGACATGCGTGGCCGACCCTGCGCGCGTCTCCGGCACGGACCCGGGGGGCGGTCCACGTGAAGCGGGCCGCCCCCCGGGGTGTGGCGTGTGGAGCCTGGCGGCGCCTGGAAGGCGCCGCACGGACTCAGCGAACGTGCGTCAGGGCGATGTACCGGGTGCCGGTGAAGGCGCCCTTGTACTCGTCGGGCAGCTCGCCGCCGATGTCGGCGGACCAGGCGGCGTGCAGCTGCGGGCTCACGAGGTAGAGCACCGGGGCCAGGCCGGCCTCGATCTCCTGGATCTGCAGGCCGATCTCGCGGGCGGCGTCGGTGTCGAGCGTCTGCTTGCCCTGCTTGTTCAACTGCTCCATGAGCGTCTCGGCGGGCGAGAGGCAGGAGCCGCTGGTGTTGTACATGTGCAGGAAGCCGTTGCAGTTGTAGACGGAGTCGCCGAAGGGCCAGGTGCGGCTGCCGCCGGTGAGGCCGATGAGGATCGCGTCGAAGGCGCGGTCGTCGCCGGTGGAGAGCAGCTGGTCGACGAGCAGCGAGAAGTCGAGCGCCAGGAGCTCGACCTCGACGCCGATCTCGCGGGCGCTGTCGGCGAAGATCTGGGTCATCTGCTCGCGCGACTGGTTGCCGGCGTTGGTGGCGAGGGTGAATCTGACGCGCTCGCCGTCGGCGTTGACCACGAAGCCCTGGGCGTCGCGCTGGCCGTAGCCGGCGCGCGCGAGGAACTCGAGCGCGGCCTCGGGGTCGTACTCGTAGCGCGGGGTGGCGTCGTCGAGCCAGAAGGCGTTCGGCAGGTAGACGCCGGAGTACATCGGCTCGGCGGCGCCGCTGAAGACGAGCTCGATGATCGCCTCGCGGTCGACGAGGTGCGCCATCGCCTTGCGGAAGTCGACGTTGCGGAAGAGCGCTTCCTTGCCGGGGTTGCTCGCCTGGTTCCAGTTGAACACGATGAACGAGCTGGAGCCCGCGCCGCCGTAGCCCTCGAGCACGACCGCGTCGACGTCGCCGTTCTGGATGGCGACGTTGATGACGCCGATGTCGTCGAGGTTGCGGGGGGCGAACAGGTCGATCTCACCGGCGAGGAACAGGTTGAGCTGGGCGTCCTGGCTGGCGATGCGGTGGATGCGGCCGTCGAGGTAGGGCAGGGGGTTGCCGGCCTCGTCGACGTTCCACTCGCCGAAGTAGGGGTTCTTGGCCCACACCAGGCGCTCGCCGGGCTGGAAGTTCGTCAGCATGAAGGGGCCGTCGAAGATCAGCTGGTCGACCGGGGTCTCGGTGCCCCACAGCGCGTTGACGGCCTCGGCGCCACCGGTGCGGTAGGCCTCGCCGAGGACCTTGTCGGGGACGGGGAAGAGGGCGACCGTGCCGAACGCGGTGCGGTCGGGGCCCGGGAAGGTGAAGCGCAGCGAGCGCTCGCCGGTGATCTCGAGCGTGATCAGCACGTCGTTGAGGAACCAGCCGTCGTACTTGTTCGAGCCGGTCTCGGGGTCGGTCTGCAGCAGGTAGCTGGCGAAGTAGTCCTGCACGGTGATCGGGTCGCCGTTGGACCACTTCAGGCCCTCGCGCAGCACGACGTCGAAGATGGTGCCCGCCTCGTTGACGGTGAACGACTCCGCGGCGTAGGGGATCCACTCGTCGGAGTCGGGGCCCTGGGTGAGCAGGGTCGCCCACTGCATCATGTCGGTGACCTCGTTGGTCTCCGACTGCAGGACCGGCTGGAACGTGCGCGGGTCGCTCAGCGTCGCCTGGACGATGGTGCCGCCCATCTCGGCCTCGCCCAACGGCGTGGTCGTCCAGGACGCCGGGTACACGAACGGGTTCGCCATGGCGAAGGTGGCGACGGCCACGAACGCCAGGCTCAGGATCAGCTTCCTCATGCTACCTCCAGGGGGGTTCGACCAGGACGCTCCCGGTCGTGCCATGCCCACGCTACCCCCCCGCGACACGAGGGTGCAACCTTCTTGCCGGCAGCGACGTCGCCCTGGTCGGGTGTCGCGCGCTTCCCCTCGGCGTCTCGGGTATGATGGGTCATCCGCACGTCGAGCGAACGGTTGGTCTCGTCCGGCGTGGGGTGTGGTTCGGTTCCGGCACGTGGCCCCCCGGCCCGCGTCGTGCGCCGCGCCACCAGGTTCCAGGTCACGCGGCGAACCGCGCGACTCGAGGTAGCAGAGGAGGCTTTCTTCATGCGGAATGTCAAATGGTTCTTGGCCCTGGCTCTGGCCTTCGGGTTGGCGCTCGGGTCGCTCGCGGTGGCGCAGGAGCGGATGGGTGCGTGGGTCGACACGATCGTCGCGACCGAGGAGCCCGACATCGACCGTGGCGTGCTCCAGCTCGACATCGGCGTCTTCGATGTCTACATGGACGGCGTTTCGCGCCCCGACCTCAAGCGCCTGATCGACGCCAACGAGGGCATCGACTACGTGCAGGCCGCCGGCCTGTACTACGAACTGTCGTTCAACCCCGTCGGCCCAGAGTTCCCCGGTGGCGGGCTCAACCCGTTCGCCGTGCCACGCATCCGCGAGGCGATGAACTGGCTCGTGGACCGCAACTACGTCGTGCAGGAGGTCCAGGGTGGCCTGGGCGTGGCGCGCTGGACGGCCTTCAACTCGGCGGCGTCGGACTACGCGCGCTACATCGAGGTCATCCGCGCCATCGAGCTCGAGTACGCCTACGATCTGGCCAAGGCCGAGGCCGTCATCTCCGAGGAGATGGAGAAGCTCGGCGCGACCAAGGTGGGCGGGGTCTGGAACTACGGCGGCGCGCCGGTCGTCATCAAGCTGCTCATCCGCAGCGACAGCCAGGAGCGCGTCGAAATCGGCAACTACGTCGCCGTGCAGCTCGAGGCGATCGGCTTCCAGACCGAGCAGAACCTGCGTACGGCAGCAGAGGCCAGCCCGATCTGGATCAACGGCAACCCGGCCGACGGCCTCTTCCACATCTACACAGGTGGCTGGATCACGACCGTGATCCCGCGCGACCTGGGTGGCAACTTCGCCTTCTTCTACACCGACACCGGTCTCGCCTCCCCACTGTGGCAGGCGTACGTCAACGACCCCGAGTTCTACGAGGTCGCGCAGGCGCTCGACAACAACGAGTTCACGACGCTCGCTCAGCGTGACGAGATGATCTCGAGGGCGCTGCGCCTGTCGCTCGAGGACAGCGTGCGCCTGTGGCTGGTCGACCGGCTGTCGCTCTACCCGAAGCGCGCCGAGATCTCGGTGGCTGGCGACCTGTTCGCGGGTCTCCCGGGGACGCCCTTCTGGGCGCTGACGATTCGTCGCGGTGACGACATCGGCGGCCGGATCGACATCGCGCAGCCGTCGATGCTGACGAACCCGTGGAACCCGATCAACGGCAGCAACTGGATCTTCGACCAGTCGCTGATCCGCGCTACGCAGGACTACGGCGTCATCGCCGATCCGTACACGGGACTCAACCGGCCGCACCGCATCGAGCGCGCCGACGTCGTCGTGCGCGACGACCTGCCGGTCGGTAGCACCTACGACTGGGTCACGCTGACCACCGCTCCCGAGATCGCCGTGCCGGCCGACGCATGGGCCGACTGGGACGCTGCGGAGCAGCGCTGGATCACCGTCGGCGAGAAGTACCCCGAGGGCGTCACCGCGCTCCGCAAGAGCACGGTGTACTACCCGGCCGACATGTACGGGAGCGTTGCTTGGCACGACGGCAGCCCGATCTCGGCCGCCGACTTCGTCCTCGGCATGATCCTCACCTTCGACCGCGGCAACGAGGGCAGCTTCATCTACGACGCCGCCGCGGCACCGAGCCTGCGTTCGTTCCTGTCGTCCTTCCGCGGCGTGAAGATCACCAGTGTCGACCCGCTGGTCATCGAGACCTACTCCGACCTGTACCAGCTCGACGCGGAGCAGTCGATCACTGCCTGGTTCCCCACCTACGCCTTCGGCCCCGGCCCGTGGCACAAGCTGGCCATCGGCATCCTCGGCGAGTCCGAAGAGGCCTTCGCGTTCAGCTCGGCGAAGTCCGACGTGCTCGAGGTCGAGCAGATCAGCTACATCGCCGGCCCCACGATCGCCACGCTCGACCGCTACCTCGCGCAGGCGACGGCATCGGGCTTCGTGCCCTACGCGGAGGCCATGGCCCCCTACCTCGCCGACGGCGAGGTCGCGGCGCGCTACGCCAACCTGGCCGCCTGGAAGGCCCGGCAGGGCCACTACTGGGTCGGCTCGGGCGTCTTCTACCTGGAACGCGCCTTCCCGACCGAGTCGGTGGTGCAACTCAACCGCAACCCCAACTACCCCGATCCCGCCGACCGCTGGGCCAGCTTCGGCGTGGCCAGGGTCGCCGAGGTCGAGGTCGACGGCCCCGCGCGCGTGACGATCGGTGACACGGCCACCTTCGAGGTGTCCGTGAGCTTCGCCGACGAGGCCTACCCCTCCGTCGACATCGACCAGGTCAAGTACCTCGTCTTCGACGGCACGGGCTCGCTCGCCACGAGCGGCGACGCCACCCTGGTGGCCGAGGGCCTGTACGAGTTCGACCTGGACGCCAGCGTGACCGGCGCCTTGGCAGTCGGCTCGAACCGCCTCGAGGTCGCCGTCAGCTCCAAGGTCGTGGCGCTGCCCGCCTTCGACTCCCTGGAGTTCGTCACGGTGCGCTGACGTTTGCGCCTGGGGCGGCCGCCCGATCGGCCGCCCCAGGATCGTGGCGCGGTGGGCTCACCCCACCGCGCCACGCCCATGTATATTCTTGGATCGTCGACGGCGCCGTCACCGGTATGTTGGTGGCACGGCGTTGAGACACCGATCTCCATCGGCTTTGGTGAGTCATTTGGCAGGTAGAGGTTCGCGCGGCGATGGCGGTCGTCGAGACTGGAGCAACATGTTCAACGAGCGAGGGTTCCGGGAGGGCGCGCACGATGGCTGATGCGTCGGCCACCGTGACGGGCACGGGCGGGGTCGCCCCGCGAAGGCGCCGGGGCGGGTCGGGCTCGCTGGCGCGGGTGGCCCGCTTCACGGTCGTCCGCCTGCTGGCGCTGTTCCTCACCGTCGTGGTGGGCGTCTACCTGACGATCCTCATCGCCAACATGGGCGGCTACGTCGACGAGCTGCGCCGCAGCACGATCCGCGAGAACGTGTCGCTCGTCGTCGGTATGGATCCCGAACTGCGGCGGCTCCCCCCGGCGGAACGCATAGAGCACATGGAGAGCCTCATCGCGATCCAGGAGGAGCGCCTCGGCCTCAACCGTCCGTTCCTGCTGCGCAGCTTCGCGTACCTCGGCGGCGCGCTGACCCTCGACCTGGGGCGCTCCGAGTTCCTCACGAGCGACAGCGGCTCCCGCGAGGTCAGGCTCATCATCCTCGAGCGGCTGGGCCCGACGCTGCTGCTCTTCGCCACCGGGCAGTTGCTGCTCTTCTTCCTCGCGCTTCTCGGCGGTCTCGTCCTGTCGCGTCGCTATGGCGGCTGGATGGACCGGCTGGTGATCGCTTTGGCGCCGACCTCGGCCGCGCCCTCGTGGTTCTACGGCATCTTCCTGATCCTCATCTTCTCCGCGGTCTTGGGGGTGATGCCCTTCGGGGGCATGGTCTCCTCGCCGCCGCCGCCAGACCCGATCGACTACGCGCTCAGCCTGCTCAAGCACCTGGTGCTGCCGGTGACGGCGATCGTCATCAGCGCGGTGTTCCTTAGTATCTATTCCTACCGCACCTTCTTCCTCATCTTCGCCAGCGAGGACTACGTGGAGATGGCCAAGGCCAAGGGACTCTCGTCGCAGGCCATCGAGCGCCGCTACGTGCTGCGCCCGACGCTGCCGAACATCGTCACCCAGTTCGCGTTCCTCATCATCACGCTGTGGAGCGGCGCGATCATCACCGAGACGGTGTTCAACTGGCCCGGCCTGGGCCGCACGCTGTACGGCGCGATCACCGTGACGGACGTCCCCATCATCGTGGCCACGACCGTGATCTACGCCTACCTGCTGGCCGTGACCGTGTTCCTCCTCGACTTCGTCTACGCCATCGTCGACCCCCGGGTGAAGCTCGACGTGGGCGGTGCCATGTGACCGCCCTTCGGCGCCTGCTGGGCACGCTGGTGCAGTTCCCGTCCGCGATCGCCGGTCTGGGCATCGTGGTGGCCATGGTGCTGTTCGCCATCTACGCGGTGGTCAGCATCCCATACCCGGAGGCGGTGCGGCTGTGGCGCGGCGGCGAGGACGTGTGGAGCGACAACCCACGCACCGTGCCGCCGGCGTGGTTCAACTGGTGGCCCGGCACCAACCTTCCGACCACGATCAGGATCGACTCGGCCGTCGAGCCCGGGCTCAAGACGCGCGAGTCGCTCGACGGTGACCTCGACGAGGTCGTCATCGACTTCACCATCGATTACGGCTTCGACGGGTTCCCGCAGGAGCTCACCCTCTTCTTCACCGCCACCTTCGCCGAGAGCCGTCCCAACGTGACGATGACGTGGACCACGCCGGACGGCCGCGAGATCCGCCTCGGGAACCTGACGCTGCGGCCCAGCGAGGCGTTCCGCGCGTCGCAGGAGACGCGCCTCGAGCGCCGCCTCAACGGCCTGCCGCCCGAGATCGGCCTCTTCGCCGATCCCGACGACCCCAGCCGTCCGCTCAAGGGCACGTACGGCCTGCGCGTCGAGGGCCTGCTGTTCGAGGAGGCCGCCGATCTCGACGCGCGCGTCGTGGTCTACGGGCAGGTCCACGGTTGGGCCGGCACCGACCACCGGCGCCGGGACCTCGGCGTGGCGCTGATGTGGGGGGCGCCGATCGCCCTGGCCTTCGGCCTGCTCGCGGCGGTGGGGACGATCGTGACGACGATGTTCATCGCCGCCATGGGCGTGTGGTTCGGCGGCTGGATCGACGCCACCATCCAGCGCATCACCGAGGTCAACATCATCCTGCCGTTCCTCCCCATCCTCATCATGGTGGGGACGTTCTATTCGCGCAGCATCTGGGTGCTGCTGGTGGTGGTCGTCCTGCTCGGCATCTTCAGCGCGGGGATCAAGACCTACCGGGCCATCTTCCTGCAGATCAAGCAGGCGCCCTACATCGAGGCCGCGCGGGCCTACGGCGCGGGGAACATGCGCATCATCGTCCGCTACATGATCCCGCGGATCATCCCCGTGCTCGTGCCGGCCTTCGTCTCCGCCGTGCCCACCTACGTCTTCCTGGAGGCGTCGCTGGCCGTCCTCGGCCTCGGCGATCCGGTGCTCCCCACCTGGGGCAAGGTCATCAACGACGCGCAGGCCAACGGCGCCCTGTTCCGCGGCCACTACTTCTGGGTGCTGCAGCCCGCCGCGCTCCTGCTGGTGACGGGCTTCGGTTTCGCGCTCGTGGGCTTCGCTCTCGACCGCGTGTTCAACCCGCGCCTGAGGGACGTGTGATGGCGACGGACCACGAACGGCTCCTCGAGGTCCGCGACCTACGGCTCTACTACCGCACCACCAAGGGCGTCCTGCAGGCCGTCGACCGGGTCGACCTCGATCTCCCGCGCAACCGTTCGGTCGTCGTCGTCGGCGAGTCCGGCTGCGGCAAGAGCTCGCTCTCCAAGGCGCTGCTGCGTCTGCTGCCGCGCAACATCGACGCCTACGACGGCGTGGTGCGGCTCGGCGGCGAGGACATCATGCGCTTCAGCGACGAGCGCTTCCGTAAGGAGGTGCGCTGGATCCGTCTCGGGTTCGTGCCGCAGGCGGCGATGAACACGCTCAACCCGGTCATCAAGATCGGCGAGCAGATCTACGAGCCCCTCATCCTCCATCGGCGCGCCCGCAACAAGGCGGAGGCCGACGACAAGGCGCGTGAGGGCTTCAAGATGGTCGGGCTGCCGGCCGACTTCCTCGACCGTTACCCGTTCGAGCTCTCCGGCGGCATGCGCCAGCGCGCGGCCATCGCCATGGCCCTCGTCATGGAGCCCGACCTCGTGCTGCTCGACGAGCCGACGTCCGCGCTGGACGTGCTCACGCAGGCCAACGTGATGAACCTCCTCAAGCGCGTGAAGTCGGAGGTCAAGACCAGCTTCATCCTCATCACCCACGACATCGCGACGTCGAGCGAGATCGCCGATGACGCCGCCGTCATGTATGCCGGCGAGATGGTCGAGTGGAGCGACGCGGGCCGCTTCTACCTCGAGCCGCTGCACCCGTACTCGCAGATGCTCATGGCCAGCGTGCCGACCTTGCACGAGGACCGCGAGCTGTCGTTCATCCCGGGTCAGCCGCCGAGCCTCATCAACCCCCCGACGGGCTGCCGTTTCAAGGACCGCTGCCCGATGCGCTTCGAGAAGTGCGACGAGGCCCCGCCGATGTTCGATACCGACGACGGCCGCAAGGTGAGGTGCTGGCTCCATGAGTGACGCCCCGGCCAACGGCCCCCTGCTCGACGTCCGCGGGCTGCGCACCCACTTCGAGCTGCGGCGCTTCGGTTTCCTCAAGGCCGGCACCGTCCGCGCGGTCGACGGGATCAGCTTCCAGCTGGCCCAGGGCGAGGCGGTCGCGGTCGTCGGCGAGTCCGGTTGTGGGAAGAGCACGCTGGTCAAGACGCTGCTCGGCATCCACCCGCCCACCGAGGGCACGGTCGTCTTCAACGGCCGCGACATCAGCGGCTTCGATGCCGCCACGCTCAAGTGGTACCGCTCGCAGATCGGCTACGTGCAGCAGGACCCCTACGGCGCGCTGCCGCCCTTCATGCCGGCGCAGCGCATCCTCGAGGAGCCGCTCATCATCAACGGCGTGGCCGACAAGGCCGAGCGCGACGAGCGCATCCGCATGGCGCTCACCGAGGTGAAGCTGACGCCCGTCGAGGACATCCTGCACAAGTTCCCCCACATGCTCTCGGGCGGACAGCAGCAGCGCCTCGTCATCGCCCGAGCGATGATCCTGAACCCGAAGCTGATCCTGGCCGACGAACCGGTGTCGATGCTCGACGCATCGGTGCGGGTGGAGATCCTGCAGATCCTGCGCAAGCTGCAGGAGACGCACGGGATCGGCGTCATCTACATCACCCACGACCTCTCGACCGTCCGCTACTTCTCCGAGCGGATCTTCGTGATGTACGGCGGCAAGCTCATCGAGCACGCTCCCGTGCGCGACCTGGTCCATCACCCCAGTCATCCGTACACCCAGGCGCTGCTCGAGGCCATCTCGGACCCGGATCCGGTCAACGCCACCCACATGAAGAAGGTGCCGGCGGGCGAGCCGCCCAGCCTCATCAACCCGCCGCCGGGCTGCCGCTTTCATCCGCGCTGCCCGCACCACATGCCGGGCATCTGCGACGTCGAGGACCCGCCGCACTACCTCCCGCGCCCCGATCACTGGACGGCCTGCTTCCTCTACCGAGACGCGGAGGAGGCGCGCTAGCACGGTGGTCGTCAGGACGGGCTCGGTGACGGCCCAGATCGCGTGGAGGTGGCCGGCTTGATGCGCTCGACGAAGATGATGTGGATCGGCGGCGTCATGGCGTTCGGCGGCTGGCTGCTGATCTTCCTCATCGTGCTGGGCTACGCGCCCAGGACCTACTTCCTGAACATCTTCGGCTACGGCGTGTCGTTCGTCGGGCTCCTGATCGGCCTGGTCGGGATCCTCGACCACATCCGCCCGCGGCGAGACTGACGCGCGTAGCCCAGCACGCGAACGCCGCGGGCTGCCGTGAGGCGGCCCGCGGCGCGGCGTCGTGGTGGTGGGCCGTCCCGCGCCTCAGCGCGGAACCGGTGCCGTCCCGCGCTCTAGCGCGGAACCGGTGCAGTCCGTGCTTAGCGCGGGACAGGTGCCGTACCCCTAACGGGGTACGGGGTGCACTCCCGCGCCAAGCGCGGGAGTGCCTGCTGTTCCGCGCTTCAGCGCGGAACCGGTGCCGTACCCCTAACGGGGTACGGCCTGCAACAGCAGCGCCAACACGCCCCAGGCGACGCCGAGGTAGATCGTGACGCGCTGCAGCCCGCCGGCGGTGCCGCCGCGGGTGCCGAAGTCGATGCCGCCGCCACCGCCGCCGAGGCCCTCGCCGAGGCCGGCCTGCTTGGGCTCCTGCATGAGGATGATCAGGGTCAGCAGCAGCGAGACGAGCACGAAGGGGGTCAGGATCAGCCAGAACAGCATGAGGACTCCTCGGGGCGCCGTTGGCGCGGGGGTTCGCGTTGGTGCCGAGGGCGGGAGTCGAACCCGCACGGGTTGCCCCGGTCGATTTTGAGTCGACTGCGTCTACCGTTCCGCCACCCCGGCAGGGGCCGCCGGGCGGCACGCCCGGTCGAATCGTGATGATACCAGAACGCCGCCGCCCGGGCCGGTCGTGCCGCGCTGCGCTGCCGGCCGCGGTCGTCGCCTCCGGCGCGGGCATGCTAGATTGACGCGGTACTGGCGGCCCTGCCGCCGCCCGCCCCGCGACCATGCCCCATCTCGCCGTCCTGCGCTTCCCCGGCTCGAACTGCGACGACGACGCCCGCCACGCCCTCGAGCGTGTGACCGGCGCCGACGTCCGCTTCGTGTGGCACGCCGACAGCGACCTGGGCGGCGCGGGCGGCGTCCTGGTCCCCGGCGGCTTCAGCTACGGCGACTACCTCCGCTCGGGCGCGCTCGCCGCGCAGAGCCCGGTCATGCACGCCGTGCGCGCGTTCGCCGAGCGCGGGGGACCGGTCCTGGGGATCTGCAACGGCTTCCAGGTGCTGACCGAGGCGGGGATGCTCCCCGGCGCGCTGGCGCGCAACGAGGGGCTCGCCTTCGTCTGCCGCACCGTGACGGTCGAGGTGCAGCGCGACGACCACCCGCTGCTGGCCGGCCTGCGCCGCGGGCAGCGGCTGCGCCTCCCCGTCGCGCATCACGACGGGCGCTACGTCGCCGACGACGCGACGCTCGACGCGCTCGAGGCCGAGGGCCGCGTCGTCCTGCGCTACCTGCCGGCGTCCGACCCCGACGGGAACCCGAACGGGGCGATGCGCGACATCGCCGGCATCGTGGGCGGCCGCGGCAACGTGCTCGGCATGATGCCGCACCCGGAGCGCGCCGCCGAGGTGCTGCTGGGCGGCGAGGACGGCGTGCCGCTGCTGCGCGCCTTCGCGCGCGCGGCGGGGGTGTCCGCGTGAGCGGCCGCCCTTCGCTGCCGCCGCTGGCGCCCGACGGCGCCTGGCCCGACGCGCCCGCGGGCGCCGTGCCCGTCGGCGTCGTCGTCGACCGCACGAAGGCGGCCACCTTCGGCCTCACGCACGAGGAGTTCGACCAGGTGGTCGGCCACCTCGGCCGCCTGCCCGTCGCGGTCGAGGCGGCCATGTTCGGCGCGCTGTGGAGCGAGCACTGCGGCTACAAGAACTCGCGCCCGCTGCTGCGGCGGCTGCCCACGGAGGGGCCGCAGGTGCTGCAGGGCCCGGGCGAGAACGCCGGCGTGGTCGACGTGGGCGACGGCTGGGGCGTCGCCTTCAAGATGGAGTCGCACAACCACCCCAGCGCCGTCGAGCCCGTCCAGGGCGCCGCCACGGGCGTGGGCGGCATCCTGCGTGACATCTTCGCCATGGGCGCGCGCCCCTTCGCCGTGCTCGACGCGCTGCGCTTCGGCGACCTCGCGACCGCCCGCACCCGCTACCTGCTGCACGGGGTCGTGGAGGGCATCGCCGGCTACGGCAACGCGATCGGCGTGCCGACCGTGGGGGGCGAGATCGCCTTCCACCCCAGCTACCAGGAGAACCCGCTCGTCAACGTCATGGCGCTCGGTCTGCTGCGGCACGAGGAGCTGCAGTCCGGGACCGTGGGCGCGGTCGGCCACGTGCTGCTGTACGTGGGCGCCAAGACCGGGCGCGACGGCCTGGGCGGCGCCGTGTTCGCCTCGGCCGACCTCAGCGCCGCGTCGGACGCCGACCGGCCCGCGGTGCAGGTCGGCGACCCCTTCCTCGAGAAGCTGCTGTTGGAGGCCTGCCTGGAGGCGATCCAGGCGGGGCTGGTCGCGGGCGTGCAGGACATGGGCGCCGCCGGCCTCACCTCGAGCGTGGGCGAGATGGCCCACCGCGCCCGTCTCGGCGTCGACCTCGACCTCGGCCGGGTGCCGCGCCGCGAGCGTGGCATGACGCCCCTGGAGGTCATGCTCTCGGAGTCCCAGGAACGGATGGTCCTCACCGCCGTGCCCGGCCGCGAGGACGAGCTCATCGCCCTGCTGCGTCGCTGGGAGCTCGACGTGGTGCCGATCGGCGTGGTGCGCGACCACGGGCGCTTCCGGCTGTTCGAGGGCGACGAGCTGGTCGCCGACATGCCGGTGGGCCCGCTCAACGACGCCCCCACCTACGTGCGCGACGGCCGCGAGGACCCCGCCGTGACGGCGGCGCGCGGGCGCCCGCTCGACGACCTCCCGCCGCCGCCCGACGCTGGTGCCGCGCTGCTGGACCTGCTCGCCGACCCGACCATCGCCAGCAAGCGGGCCGTCTACCAGCGCTACGACCACCAGGTGATGACCAACACCGTCGTGCTGCCGGGGGCGGCCGACGCGGCGGTCCTGCGGCTCAAGGGCAGCGACCGCGCGGTCGCCGCCACCATCGACTGCAACGCGCGCTACGTCGGCCTCTCCCCGCGCCACGGCGCCGCCCTGGCGGTCGTGGAGGCCGCCCGCAACCTCGCCGCCGTCGGCGCCACGCCGCTGGGGGTGACCGACAACCTCAACTTCGGCAACCCGACCGTCCCCGAGGTCTACCACCAGATGGCCGAGGCGGTCGAGGGCATCCGCGAGGCCTGCCTCGCGCTGCGCACGCCCGTCACCGGCGGCAACGTCAGCCTCTACAACCAGTACCGCGCCGAGGACGGCGTGCGCGCCGTCCTGCCGACCCCGACGATCGGCATGGTGGGTGTGCTGCCCGACGTCCACCAGCGCGCCACGATGGCGCTCGCGCGCGACGGCGACGCGCTGCTGCTGCTCGGCGAGGGCGCGCCGTCGCTCGGCGCCAGCGCCTACCTCGCCGCCGTCCACGGGCTCGAGGCGGGCGCGCCGCCGGCGCTCGACCTCGCCGCCGCCGACCGGTTGGTGACGACCCTCGCCGGCCTGGTCCAGGCCGGGCTCGTCGACACGGCGCACGACGTCGGCGACGGCGGCATCGCGGTGGCCCTCGCGGAGATGGCGATCGCCGGCGGCCGTGGGGTCGACGCGGAACTTTCCATCGACCTCGCCGCGCGCGACGACGCGGCCGTCTTCGGCGAGGCCGCCCACCTGGCGCTCGTCGCGGTGCCCGAGGCCCGCGTCGCCGCGCTGGTGGCGGCGGCCGAGGCGGGCGGCGTGCCCTGCAGGCGTGTCGGCCGCGCCGGCGGCGACCGCATCGCGCTGCGCGCCGGCGCCCTGGGCCTCGACGTCGCCCTGGCGGACGCGCGCGACGCGTACGAGCGCACGATCGCCGAGGCGCTGGCGTGAGCCCCGATCCCCTGGACCGGGCCTGGGACGACGACCATCCGCGCGAGGAGTGCGGGGTCTTCGGGATCCACCTGCGTCCCGGGACGGAGGGGGACGTCGCCGGCATGGTGCAGGTGGGCCTGTTCGCGCTGCAGCACCGGGGTCAGGAGTCGTGCGGCATCTGCGTCGCCAGCCCCGCCGAGCTGCGCATCGAGAAGGACATGGGCCTGGTGGCGGAGGTGTTCACCGAGGAGCGGCTCGACGAGCTGCGCTTCGCGGGCGCCCGCACCGGCATCGGGCACACGCGCTACTCGACGACCGGCTCGTCGCTGCGCTTCAACGCGCAGCCCCTGACCGTGCGTTCGAACAAGGGCCTGCTGGCGCTCGCGCACAACGGCAACTTCACCAACGCCCGCGCCATCCGTAACGCGATGCTCACCGCCGGCGCCGTGTTCCAGACGACCAACGACTCCGAGGTCATGATCAACCTCGTGGCCCGCTACGCCGAGCTCACGCTCGAGGACGCCACCGCGCGCGTCATGGGCGAGCTCGAGGGCGGCTTCGCCGTCGTCATCATGGACCGCCGGCGCATGATCGGCCTGCGCGACCGCAACGGCGTGCGCCCGCTCGTCATCGGCGAGGTCGACGGCGGCCACGTCATCGCCAGTGAGCCCGCGGCGCTGGCCGTGGTCGGCGCGCGCTTCCTGCGCGACGTGCGGCCGGGCGAGCTCGTGGTGGTGGACGACGACGGCCTGCACGCGCGCCAGGTGCTGCAGCCCGAGCCGACGCCGTGCGCCTTCGAGTGGATCTACTTCGCCCGCGGCGACGGCGTCCTCGACGGCGCCGACGTCCACGCCTCGCGCGTCCGGATGGGGGAGATCCTCGCGGCCGAGGCGCCGGCCGACGCCGACCTGGTCGTCGGCGTGCCGGAGTCCGGCCTGGCCGCCGCCCTCGGCTACGCGCGCGCGTCGGGCATCCCGTTCGACCTGGGCCTGCACAAGTCGCCCTACGCCGGCCGCAGCTTCATCGCCCCCAACGCCCGCCTGCGCGACCAGAAGGTGCGCCTCAAGCTCGCGCCCACCCAGTCGGTCGTGGGACGCCGCGTGGTGCTGGTCGACGACTCCATCGTGCGCGGCACCACCTCCGGCCGCATCGTGCAGCTGCTGCGCGACGCCGGCGCGACCGAGGTGCACTTCCGCGTGTCGAGCCCGCCGATCCGCTTCCCCTGCTACTACGGCATCGACACGGCCGCGCGCCAGGAGCTGGCGGCGGCGAGCATGACGGTCGACGAGATCCGCGGGCGCATCGGCGCCGACTCGCTCGCCTTCATCTCCGAGGCCGGCCTCGCCCGCGCGATCGCGGTGGGGCGGACCTGCCTCGCCTGCTTCGACGGCCACTACCCGGCCGGTCACCCGGGCGACGACCTCGGCAAGGAGGGGCTCGACGAGCAGGGCGAACTGTTCCGCTCCGTGACGGCGCCCTTCACCGGCGCCTGACCCCGGCGGTTGTGGTGCGCCTCAGCCGCGGCGACTCAGCGCCAGCCCGATGAAGCGCAGGAGGCGCGGCAGGCGGTGCCAGCGCGCAGGGTCCAGGCCGACCCGCCACGCCCACTCCACGCCCCAGCGCCGCGTCCACGCAGGCGTCCGCCTGGCCACGCCCGCGAGCACGTCGAGCGTGCCGCCGACGCCGATCATGGCGCCGACGCCGAGGGTGTCGCGCTGCGCGTCGAGGAAGACCTCCTGGCGCTCGCCCAGACCGGCGAGCAGCAGCTGCGCCCCGGAGCGACGCACCTCGCGCGCGACGGCCGCGCCCTCGGTCTCGTGGTCGAAGTACCCATGGTGGGCGCCGGCCACCCGCGTCCCCCAGCGGCGGCGGGCGGCCGCCGCCGCTGCCTCGGCCACGCCGGGCCGGCCGCCGAGGAAGTAGACGCCCAGTTCCCCGCCGCCGCGCGCCATG
>JAHYJQ010000039.1 GCA_019429025.1 Trueperaceae bacterium
GGCCCTGCGGCGGGCCCAGCGGCACGCGGCCCGCCGCGACGCCGAGGACGCGCGCGCGAGCCTCGGTGGCGGCACGCGGGGCTCGGGTTCGGCACCCGCGAGCGGCGGACGCCTGCGGCGGTGGCTCATCATCGGCGCCCTCGGGGTGCTGGCGTACTGGTTGCTGCAGCAGCGCGGACTCATCTGAGCCGTCAGCGACTTCGTGGCCCGGGATCCATTCTCGGGCGGGGTACGACCGTAGTCCTCTCCAGCGACGGTCCGTTCACGGTCTTCGCGCCGACCAACGCCGCGTTCGAGGCGCTGCCCGCGGGCGCGCTCGACGCCGTGCTGGCCGACGCCGATCTGCTGACGGCCGTCCTCACCTACCACGTGGTGGCCGGTGACGTCCGCGCCGCCGACGTCGTGTCGCTGAGCCTGGCCGCCACCGTCCAGGGCGAGTACCTGGCCATCTCGACGACCGACGGCGTGCAGGTCGACCAGGCGAACGTCGTGGCGACCGACGTCGTGGCGTCGAACGGCGTCATCCACGTGATCGACGCGGTCCTGCTGCCGAAGGCCGTCCTGGCCGCGCTGACCGGCCAGACCCTGCCCTCGGGCTACGTGTACTACGACCTCGCGGCCGTCGCCGGCAGCGGCGTCGCGGGCAGCGTCCTGATCGTCGACATGGGCCACGGCACGAGCCAGGTGCAGGTGAACCTCGAGGGCACGCCGGCCGGCGGCGACCACCCCATCCACTTCCACACCGGCCGTTGCGGCAGCGCCGGCGGCGTCGTCATCCCGCTCGACGACGTCGGCGGCGACAGCGGCTGGTCCTCGACCGCCGTCGACGTCCCCTTCACCTGGATCGTCGGCAGCGCGCACACGCTGATGGTCCACCTCGCCCCGGACCAGATGAGCACGATCGTCGCATGCGGCGACATCGGCAGCGACTGAACCGTAGTCAGAGACGAGACGGGCGGGGTGGATCGCGGTCCACCCCGCCCGTTCTTGCGTGGTGCCACGGGCCCGCCGCCGGCGGGCCGTCTACGGCTCGGCGCGCACGGTCTGCGCGCGCCACGGCTCGCCGACGACGGCGTAGGCATGCAGCGCGGAGATCACCGCGCGCTCGCCGGGCTCGATGCCGCCCCGCGGATCGAGCAGCGGGAAGAGCAGCACCGAGCGCCCGAACGCGACCAGCGACGACTCGGACACGGCGGTCTGGAGCGTG
The DNA here is from genome assembly GCA_019429025.1 of Trueperaceae bacterium. Lineage (GTDB taxonomy): Bacteria > Deinococcota > Deinococci > Deinococcales > Trueperaceae > JAABTL01. Next base: position 1,208 of record JAHYJQ010000039.1, read on the forward strand.
CCGGGCAGGTCGCGCGGCGGGTAGTAGATGAGCCCGGGTTCGACCGGGTTGCGCTGGATCGGCAGCGAAGTGACCAGCGTCACGACGATGGCGAGGCCGAGCACGCCGCCGCCGAAACCGCCGAGTAGCCGTGGCCAGCGCGCGTAGCGTGGCGCGGCGGGGAGCAACTGCCGGCCCACCAGGGCCAACGCGAGGCCGGCGACGAGCGCGCCGACGATCCCCAGCCAGGGCTGGAGCTGCGCCAACGCCAGCAGCGGCCGGAGCGCCAGCACCCCGCCGACGCCGACCACCATCCCGGCGATCCGGCGCTCGGCCGCGACCGCGGTGGTGGCCGCGACGATGAGCAGGAGGACGGCGTCGAGCCAGGTCATGTGCGCCAAGCATACCCGGCGTCGCGCAGCGCGGCCATGATCGCCCCCATGTCGGCATCGACCTCGGCGTCGGTGAGCGCGCGATCGGGGTGCCGGAAGCGGAAGCGCAGGGCGACGCTCTTGTGCCCGGGCTGCACCTGCGGTCCCTGGTACACGTCGAAGGGGAACGACTCCACCAGGCGTGGCCCGGCGGCGGCGGCGCAGCGGGCCGCCAGCTCCGCGTACGCCACGTCGACCGGCAGCACGACCGCCAGGTCGCGTTCGGCGAAGGGCTGGCGCGGCAGTTCGCGCAGCCTCGGCGGCCGCGCCTCGAGCGGGAGCCGCAGCTCGGCCACGACGACGTCGCCGCATCCCCAGGCCGCCGCGACCTCGGGGTGCAGACGCCCGAAGCGGCCCACCGGCGCCCCCTCCCACGCGACCTCCGCGCTGACGCCCGGATGCAGGTCCTCGAAGCCCGCCGGCCGCATCGTCAGGTTCGCGCCCAGGCCCTCGGCCAGCGACTCCAGCACGCCCTTGGCGGCGTAGACGTCGTGACCCTGCGGCGGCCGCCAGCCGCTGGCGGCACCGTGACCGCGCCACAGCAGGCCGAGGCGCTCCTCCTCGTCATCGAGGAACACGTGCCCGACCTCGAACAGCGCCAGCCGCGCGGCATCACGGTTGAGCCGAGCGACGCCCAACAGGCCCGGCAGCAGCGAGGTGCGCAGGACCGCGCGCTCGATGCCCTGCGGCTCGCTCAGGCGCACCCGCGCCTCTGGCACCCGGGCCCGCGCGAGGTCGTCCGCGCCGGTGAAGACGTAGCCGATGGCCTCGACCATCCCCGCGCCGACCAGGCGCTCCCGCAGGCGCCGGTGCGTCGGGTCGGTCGCCGGGGGCACGAAGGCCAGCTGCGGGTGGGTGCTGCCGATGTGTTCGTAGCCGTGGAGCCGGGCGACCTCCTCGACGAGGTCGACCTCTAGCTCGAGGTCGGCCCGCCACGTGGGCGGCGTGACGCGCCAGCGGTCGGGCGCCTCGACGTCCACGCCGCAGCCGAGACGCTCCAGGTGGCGCCGCTGCGCCTCCGCAGCGACCTCGACGTCCACCAGGAAGCCGACCTGCGAAGGCCGGAAGGCGATGGCGGGCGCGGCCGGCGCCGGGTCGGCCACCCAGCGCACGCCGGGGTGCGGCCGCCCGCCGGCGAGCTGGGCCAACAGCGCCGTCACCCGCGCGTTCGCCAGCAGCGGCAGCGCCGGGTCGACGCCCCGCTCGAAGCGGATGCGGGCGTCGGTGACCAGCTTGTGACGCTTGCCCGTGCGCCGCACGCCGATCGGCGCGAAGGACGCCACCTCGACGGCCACGCTGGTGGTGGCGACGCGCACGGAGTCGTCGCGACCGCCGATGACGCCGGCGAGGCCGATGGCGCGGCTGCCGCCCTCGGGATCGGGCGTGGCGATGACCAGGTCCTCGGGGTCGAGCTCCAGCTCGTCGTCGTTGAGCGTGATCAGGCGCTCGCCCGGCGCCGCCCGGCGCACCTCGAGCACGCCGCCCTCCAGCGCCTCGAGGTCGTAGGCGTGCGACGGCTGACCGAGCTCGAAGGTGACGAGGTTGGTGACGTCGACGACGACGTTGCGCGGCCGCAGCCCGAGCAGCGCGAGCCGCCGCTGCAGCCACGCCGGCGACGGCCCCACGCGGACGCCGTCGACGCGCCGCAGGCTGAAGCGGGGGCAGCGCTCGGGATCGGCGACGCGGACCTCGAGGCCGTCCGCGATCGACGGATCGCCGACCGCCGCCTCGAGACCCGCCGCCGGATGGCGCAGCGCCGTGCCGAGCTTGGCCGCGACGTCGCGCGCCACCCCGAGCAGGCTGAAGGCGTCCGCCCGGTTGGGCGTCAGTTCGAGTTCGATGACGTCGTCGGCGGGCCACAGCTCGGCCAGCTCCGCCCCGACCGGGGCGTCGTCCCCCAGCGCCAAGAGGCCGGCCGCGTGCTCGAAGATCCCGAGCTCGCGCGGGCTGCACAGCATCCCCTCCGAGCGCACGCCGCCGACCTCGCGCACCTCGAGGACGCCTTGACCGCCGGGCAGGCGGGTGCCGGGCGGCGCGTAGGCGGCCCGCATGCCCACGCGCACGTTGGGGGCGGCGCAGGCCACGGTCCGGCGCTGGCCGCCGTCGTCGATCTCCACGCGCTGCAGGGCGCCGGCGACGGGCTCCACCGCGAGGACGGCGACGACCCGCACGCCCTGCGGGGCGCCGGGCACCCGCAGGATGGCCTCCACGCCGAGGCCGAGGCCGGCCAGCAGGTCGGCGGTCTCCTCCACCGGCGGCAACCCCGCCACCAGCTCGCCCAACCAGCCGTAGGGCACGCGCATCACGCCACCCCCCGGAACTGCTCGAGCAGCCGCAGGTCACCCCGGAACAGGTCGCGGATGTCGCTGACCTGGTAGCTGACCATCGCCAGCCGCTCGATGCCGAAGCCGAACGCGAAGCCGGTGACGCCCTCGTAGCCGACGGCCTCGAAGACGCGTGGGTGGACCATGCCGCAGCCACCGAGCTCGAGCCACTCCTCGCGGCCGGTCTTGGGGTGCCGCCACCAGATGGCGAACTCGGCGCCGGGCTCGACGAACGGGAAGTAGGTCGGCAGCAGCCGCGTGCGGGTGCCGGCGCCGAGCAGCGCCGTGGCCATCTCGGTGATCGCCCCCTTGAGGTCGGCCATCGTGATGCGCTCGCCGACGACGAGCGCCTCGAGCTGGTGGAACTGCGCCTCGTGGGTGGCGTCGACGGCCTCGTTGCGGAACACGCGCCCAGGCACGACGACGCGGAAGGGCGGCTCGTGGCTCTCCATGTAGCGCACCTGCATGGGGCTGGTGTGCGTGCGCAGCAGGCGGCCGTCGGTCGTCCAGAAGGTGTCCTGCGTGTCGCGCGCCGGGTGGTCCGGGGGGAAGTTGAGCGCCCCGAAGTTGTGGCGGTCGTCCTCCAGCTCGGGACCGACGACGACCTCGTAGCCGAGCGAGGCGAAGACGTCGAGCAGGCGGTGCGTCACCTGCGTCAGCAGGTGGTGGGCGCCCGCGGGGACGCGCTCGCCGGGCAGCGTGAGATCGAGCCGCTCCGCCGCCAGCCGCGCGTCGAGCTCGGCGCGCTCCAGCGCCGCCTTGCGCGCCTCCAGCGCGGCCTCGACGGCGCGCTTGCGCTCGTGCAGGGCGGCGCCGCGGGCGCGCCGCTCCGCCGGCGGCAGCGCGCCGAGGGACTTCAGGGCCTCGGTCAGCTCGCCCTTCTTGCCGAGCAGTCTGACCCGCAGCGCCTGCAGCTCGCGCAGGTCGGGGGCGGTGGCGATCGCGTGGAGGGTGTCGTCGTTCATGCGTCTCCTATGGGCTGACGGCTCGTGGCGGGTCAGGCGGGCGGGTGCCCAAACGAAAGCACCGCCGTCGCTGGGTCGCGGGGCGGTGCGCAGGGGTCGGTCGCGGCTCGCGCTTCCGGGCGGTCCTACGCGAGCTGGGGAAAGGGCGAACGTGGCGTTCCCATCGAACGGGAGCGTACGGCATCGGCCCGTGCGCGTCAACCTCGCCGCGGGGCGACCGGCCGCGGCGGTGCGGCCGCGTCCGCGGCGCCCGTCGCTCCGCGGCCCGCGGCGGCTCGCACAGCGCTCCACAGCAAGTAGAGGGCGACCGCGACCGAGCCGGCCAGGTCGATCCAACGGGTCGCCGGCCGGCCGGGCGCGAGCGCGACCGACGCGAGCGCGGCGATCACGCAGGCGTCGACGGCGACCTTGGCGCGGTAGAGCGTGCGCTGACCGTCCATGAGACGACCGGGGCGCTCGCGCGCGAAGCCCGCGTAGCGCCGCCAGAACCAGCCGTTGGTCAGCAGCCCGAGCACGGCGACGAGCAGCCCGAGCCGGACGTCGCCGCCGGGCGCGAAATCGGCGGCGCGGCGGACGCTGAGGAGGAGCGTGACGCCGCCCGAGACGCCCAAGGCCGCGGCGACGGCCCACGCCGCGAGGCGCTCGAGCCGCTCCGCGTCGCTGGGCCCGGGCCGGCGCCGCCGCAGCCGCCGGAAGATCGCCCAAGCGACGGCGATGGCGGCGAGCTCGACCGTACGGCGCACGAAGTCGGCGACCTGGGTGGTGGACTGGCTGAGGACGACCGCCCAGCCGGTCACGAAGGGCGCCCACGCGCTCAGCAGCAGCGCCACGAACAGCGTGCGCTCGCGGCGGGCGTCCGGATCGGCGGCCGGCCGACCCACCTAGGCCCTCGATGCGACGACGAGCAGCCACCAGGGGACGAGACCGGCGGCCGTCGCCAGCGGCACCGTGAGCGTGTCGGAGCCGCGGCGGGAGAACAGCTCCACGGCGCCGGCCAACGGCGCGAGCGACGCGGCAGCGAGCAGGCTCACCCACCAAGATGCCTCGCCGTAGGCGAACAGGGTGACGAAGGCCGCGATGGCACCCGCGACGACCATCGCCGCGGTGCCCTCGAACGTCTTCGCCCCCTCGACCAGCCGATGCACGACGCGATGGCGCCCGAGGAAGCGGCCGACGAGCGCCGCCGCCGCATCGCCGAGGCCCCAGACCATGACCGCGACGGCGATCGCGGGCCGCCACGCCGGTCCCAGCAGACCCCAGAAGAGCGCGATCAGCAGCGCGAACACGAGCACGGCCTGCAGCAGTTGCCGACGCATCTCACCGCTGCCCGGGCAGCGGTCCGCCAGCAGTCGGCGGTAGCTGGGGTGGCGCTCCCACAGCCACAGCGCCGGGAAGGCGAGGACCGCGAGCCCGGCCGCCGCCGCCACCGCCTGCGTCCAGCGCTCGAAGAGACCGAGTAGCAGGAAGATCGAGCCCGCGTAGGCGACGTGCTGGAGCTTCCGCACCACCTCGTCCGGGAGCGCGGTGAACGCCTTGAGCCCCACCGGCAACGCGAGCAGTGCCGCCAGGTAGTAGGTCCACAGGATCGCCACGCCGGGCCACATCTTCACCACGCCCTTGCGGTCCGGACCCGTGCGGTCGTCGCACCGATCGAACCATTCTGAGTCATCCATACCATAACATACTCGTGTCTCGCAAATGACGGCGGGGTAACGTCATGCGATGCCCGCCCTCGATCGCCGCGTGCGACGCACCCGCGAAGCCCTGGCGCGAGCCCTCCTGCAGCTCGCGGCGGAACGGCCCTTCGCCGATGTGACGATCCGCGAGCTCACCGCCGTCGCCGACGTCGGCTACGCCACCTTCTTCCGCCACTACCAGAACAAGGAGGAGCTGCTGCTCGACGTGCTCGGCGGCATCGTCGACGAGCTCGCCGACCTGCTCCAGCCCAGCGCCGAGGCGGGGCGACTCGAGGACGCGGGCCGCGACCTGTTCGCCTACGTCGCCGGCCACGCGACCGCGTTGCGGGTGCTGTTCGATGCCCAGCGCAGCGGGACCGTCGAACGCGAACTGCGCTCAGCCGTGTGCGCGCGGGTGCTCGCCAGCCCGAGCTTCGCGCCGCCGCCGGGCGTACCGGCGGATCTCGCCGCCCACCACCTCACGGCGGCGTCGCTGGCCCTCGTCGGCTGGTGGCTCGACCACGACATGCCCTACCCCCCGGAGGTCATGGCGAACGCCTACGCCCGCCTCGTCGCCGCCCCGACGCTCACGCGCTGACGGCGCAGGAACCGGTACCCGCGGCCCCGCGCGACTCAGGCCGCGGGGTCGCCGACGAAGACGTCGGCGTACCAGGCGTCGCCGTGACGGTGCACGTCGGGGACCCACGGCGGGCGCAGGACGCGCCCCGCCCAGGCGTCCGCGGCGGCCTCGTCGCGGAACGGGCCGACGAGCCAGGCGCCGCCACGGTAGGCGTCCGGCGCCACCGGCAGCGCAAGCTCGTCGCGCCGGCCGGCGCGGTCGCGCACCTCGCGCAGGTACGCCCCACCGCCAAGGGCGAAGGGTTGGCGCAACAGCTCGTCCAACGCGGCGCGCCAGCGCTGCGCTTCCGCCGCCGACCACGGCGCGTCGGTGGTCAGCGCGACGCGCCCGTCGGCATCGGGCTCGGCGCGCCCCAGGCGGCGATCCGGGAAGGTCGCCCAGAACAGCGACGACGCCACCTCGAGCAACCGCGGGTCGACCCGCAGGACCTCCAGCGCGGGCGGCGGGCCCGAGACGCCGGACTCGGCGCTCACCTGGCCGCGGCCGCGGCCGCGGCGAGCGCGGCGGCCTGGGCCGCCGCCCCGACGGCGACCGGCTCCGGCGCAGGGGGCGCGGCGTCCGCCCAGGCGGCGTCGAAGGCCGCCGGCAGCTCGGCCGCCCCCGGCAGGCCGAAGCGCGGCAGCACGACGGCCAGCGCGGCCATGAGTCGGCGGTACGGCTCGGGTCGGGCGGCCTCGCCCATGAGGCCCAGCCGCCACACGCGACCCGCGGTCGAGCCGAGCCCACCGGCGAGGCTGACGCGCTGCTCCGCCCGCAGCGCGGCGCGCACGGCGGTGTCGTCCATGCCGTCGGGAAGCGTCAGGGTGAGCACGGTGGGCAGGCGCACGTCCGCGGCGACGAGGTGCGCGAAGCCGACGGTGGCGAGCGCGGCGGCGACGGCCTCCCCCACCCGCCGGGCACGCTCGCCGCGGGCCGACACGCCCTCGGCGAGCGCCGCGCGGATCGCCTCGCCGGTCGCCCAGTGCAGGTGGATCGGCACGGTGTGGTGGTACTGGCGGCCACCCTGGTCCGCCGACCAGTACCCGCGCATGCCCACGAGGTCCGCGTACCAGGTGCTCACCGGCACCTTGCGCGCCGCCACGTGCGCCATCGCCCGCGCCGACACCGCCACCGGCGCCAGGCCGGGCGGCGCCGACAGGCACTTCTGCGAGCCCGTGTAGGCGTAGTCGACGCCCCAGGCCGCCATGTCGAAGTCGAGCATGCCGACGGTGGTCACCGCGTCCACCGACCACAGCGCGCCGACGTCGCGCACGACGGGTGCGAGGTCGGCGACCGGGTTGAGCACGCCGGTCGAGGTCTCGCCGTGGACCAGCGCGACGACGGCGGGGCGCACCCGCTCGGCCGCCCCGCGCAGGCCGTCGGGCTCGATCGCCTCGCCAGGCGCGACGCGGTGCACGTGCACCTCCGCCCCGAGCCGCCGGCCCATCTCGACCATGCGGTCGCCGAACACGCCGTTGCTGGCGACCAGCAGTCGCTCGCCCGGCTCGACGAGGTTGGCCAGGCCGGCCTCCATGCCGAGCGAGCCGGAGCCGGCGAGCAGGCTCGTGAAGGCGTCGTCCTCGGAGGCGTAGAGGCGCCGCAGGTCGGCGACGATGGCGTCGTTGTGGGCGAAGACGTCGGGGTCCATGTGGCCCCGCATCGGCCACCCGAGCGCCGCCTGCGCCCATGGGTGGATCGGGGTGGGTCCCGGCGTCAAGAGCAGTACGTCGTCCATCCAGGGTCCGGCGTTCATGTCGTCCTCTCCGTGCCGACTCGCGTCGGCCAGCCGCGGGCTGCGTCGAGCCGCGGGCTGCGTCGAGCCGCCGCGTTGCGGCGGGCCGCGGCGTTGCGTCGAGCCGCCGCGTTGCGGCGGGCCGCGGCCCCAACGAAAAGGGACCCTCCTGACGGACGGTCCCGCAACGCGACGAACATGCCTCCGCCACCCGGGCGGACGCACGTCATCGCGGTCGAGTAGCTCGCGGCGCGCAGCGCATCGTTGGGGAGTGTACCCGCGCGCGGGCCGGCGCGCAACCATCCCATCCCCGGTGACACCTACTTCTCAGTTGACACGCCGCCCGGCGGGTTCGTCGCCGGCGGCCCCGCGAGACGACGCCCGGCCCCCTGCCCGACGCCCGACTCGGCCACGCGCCACGCGCGCCGAGCGCGCGTGCTATCTTGGTGGGCGGACAACGTCCCGGCGGCCGTCGAGGGTGGGTTCCAAGACCCGCCCTCGCGTCGTGCGACACCCGCGCTCGCGCGGACCTGCGCTCGCTCGGAACCGCTTCGTCGCGGCCCGCGCCCCTGCGCGTCGCGCCCGCCGGGTCGCGACGACGGAGGACGCATGGACCTGACGCAAGCCGCCCGCGACGCCCTGACGCCCCTCGGCTACGAGGTGCTAGAGGTGTCGGTCGGCCCGCACGGTCGCTCCCGGCGCGTGTTGGTCCGCATCGACCGGCTCGATGAGCAGGTCGTCGGGGTCGACGACGTGCGGCGCGCCTCCGAGGCCTTCGGCCTCGAGCTCGACCGGCTCGACCCCATCGAGGGCGCGTACCAGCTCGAGGTGGAATCGCCCGGCGCGCAGCGGCCCCTCCTCACCGCGCGTCACTTCGAGCGCTTCCGCGACCTGCTGGTCAAGCTGCGCGCCGGCGGGAAGCAGCTCAGCGGGCGGGTCCGGGCCGTCGAGGGCGACGTCGTCGTGTTCGAGACCAGCGAGGCGGAGCCGCCCCGGCGGCTGCGCCTCGACGAGATCGAGCGGGCGCACCTCGCGGAGTGGCCCGACGCGCCGCGCTAGGCATCACCCCCGCCGCAAGGCGGGGACCGTCACGGCCGGGCGACCGGCTCGGGGCACGCCGCCGAAGGGCGGCCACAATCAGGCGTGCTGCGATGACGCAGCTACGGTATGGAGTGAAGGATGAACAAGGAATTCATCGACGCCCTCAACGTGCTCGCCGCCGAGCGCAACCTCGACAAGGAGGAGCTCCTCACGTCGATCGAGGAGGCGCTGGAGCAGGCGTTCGAACGCAACGTCATGCCCGGCAAGCAGATCGAGGTCGAGGTCGACTCGGAGACCGGTGAGATCGACGTGCTGGTGATCCGCCGTGTGGTCGAGGAGATCGAGGATCCCGACAAGGAGATCCTCCTGGCGGAGGCGCTCGAACTCGACGAAGGCGTCGAGGTCGGCATGGAGATGGAGTTCCCGGTCGACCCGGAGAAGTTCACCCGCATCGCCGTGCAGACGACCAAGCAGGTCATCACCCAGAAGCTGCGCGAGAAGGAGCGCGAGCACGTCTTCGAGGAGTACAAGGACCGCGCCGGCGACATCATGACGGCGGTCGTGTCGCGGACCGACAACAAGCGCAACGTGTTCGTGGACCTCGGCCGCGGCGAGGCGATCATGCCACCACGGGAGCAGATCCAGGGCGAGCGCTACATGGTCGGCATGCGCCTCAAGGTGTACGTCGCCAAGGTCGAGCTGTCGACGCGCGGCCCGTCGATCCTGGTGTCGCGCGCGGCGCCGGAGCTGCTCGAGTACCTCATGCGCCAGGAGATCCCGGAGGTCGCCGACGGCACGGTCGAGCTCAAGGCGATCGCCCGCGAGGCCGGCCAGCGCGCCAAGGTCGCCGTGGCGAGCACCAACCCTAACGTCGACCCGATCGGCGCCTGCATCGGTCATCGCGGCAGCCGCATCCAGGCCGTGACGGCCGAGCTGCAGCGCGAGCGCGTCGACATCATCATGTGGGACCCCAGCCCGCGGGAGTTCATCCGCAACGCGCTCTCCCCCGCGAAGGTCGGCAACATCGAGCTGGACGTCGACGCCGGCGAGGCGCGGGTCAACGTCGGCAGCGACCAGCTGTCGCTGGCGATCGGCAAGGGCGGGCAGAACGTCCGCCTGGCCGCCAAGCTGTCCGGCTTCAAGATCGACCTGGTCGCGACCGAGTCGATCAGCGATCTCGACGCGGCCATGGCCGCCGCCGCGTCGCGGCAGCAGGACCTCGGCGCCACGGCCCCGACCGACAGCCGCCGCGCCGCGTTCGACGCGCTCTTCGCGACGCCGCAGGCGGCGGACGCGGGGCCGGCGTCCGAAGCCGCCGACGCGTCGGCCGAGGCGGCGCCGGCGGGCGACGCAGCGAAGCCCGACGAGCCCGAGGAGACGCCCGAAGCGCGATGACCCGCACCCGCCACGTCCCCCTGCGCCGCTGCGTCGCGTGCCGCGAGAGCCGCCCCAAGCGCGAGCTCATTCGGCTCGTGCGCACCGCCGCGGCGGGCGACGGCGGCTGGGCGCTCGACCTCCGCCAGCGAGCGGGCGGCCGCGGCACCTCGCTCTGCCCCGCCTGCGCCCTGGCAGCCGTGCGCCGCGACGACGCCGCGCGACTCAAGGGCTTCCGCCGCGCCTTTCGGCAGGACGCCGACGCCGTCGCGTCCCTGCTCGCCGAACTCGAGGCGACGCTGGTGGCCGCGACCGCGTCCGCCGCAGAACCCGTCACCGCCGACAACGCGACCCTGGCCGCCGCGTCTGCCGTCACGTCCGCAGCCGCGGCCGCCGAACCACCCCGACCGAACGGAGGGATGCATGGCTGACAAGGTCCGCATCTACCAGCTCGCCCGCGATCTCGAGATCGACAACAAGCAGCTCCTGGCGATGCTCGACGACATGGGCGTCGCCTACAAGTCGCATGCAAGCACGCTCGAGGGCGACGTCGCGGAGACGATCCGCCAACTCGTCGCCGAGGAGAAGTCGTCCGCCACGCCCGCGGCGACGGCCGCCACGGCCGCACCCGCGGCGGAGGCCGCGACCCCCGCGCAACCGGCCGGCGCCCAGGCGCCCACGCTGCCGCCGCGTGCGCCCGTCGTCACCGTCATGGGTCACGTCGACCACGGCAAGACCTCGTTGCTCGACCACATCCGCAAGACCAAGGTCGCCGAGCGCGAGGCGGGCGGCATCACCCAGCACATCGGCGCCTACCAAGCGCAGACGCCGAACGGCCTGGTCACCTTCCTCGACACGCCGGGTCACGCCGCCTTCACCGCCATCCGGCAGCGCGGCGCCAACGCCACCGACATCGCCGTCATCGTGGTGGCCGCGGACGACAGCATCATGCCGCAGACGCGCGAGGCGATCGCCCACGCCAAAGCGGCCAAGGTACCCATCGTGGTGGCGATCAACAAGATCGACCTGCCGCAGGCCAGCCCGGACAAGGTCATGCGGGACCTCATGCAGGTGGAACTGGTCCCCGAGGCCTTCGGCGGCGACACGATCGTCGTGCCGCTCAGCGCGATCACCGGCCAGGGCGTGGACGACCTGCTCGAGATGCTCTCCCTGGTGGCCGAGGTCGAGGACCTGCGCGCCGACCCGGCCGCGCCCGCGCGCGGCGTGGTCATCGAATCCGTGCTCGACAAGCGCGCCGGGGTGTTGGCCACCGTGCTGGTACAGGAGGGCACGCTGCACGTCGGCGACTACCTCGTCTGCGGCGAGGTGTGGGGCAAGGTGCGGCGCCTCACGGACCACACCGGCGCCATCATCGCCGAGGCGGGACCCAGCGTCCCGGTCCAGGTGCTCGGGTTCAGCCACCTGCCCCACGCGGGCGAGGAGGTCGTGCACGCCCCCGACGAGGCCAGCGCCAAGCAGCTCACCGTGCAGCGGCAGTCCGAGCGCGAGGAGGCGGAGCGGGAGGCGATCGGGCGCAAGGGCCTCACCCTCGCCGACCTGTTCGGCAAGCCGAAGACGAAGACGATCCACCTGCTGCTGCGGGCCGACACCCAGGGCTCGCTCGAGGCGATCAAGGGCGTGCTCGCGCAGGCCGGGGAGGACGTCCCCGAGGTCGAGCTCGACCTCATGCTCGCGGAGGTCGGCAGCCCCACGGAGAGCGACCTGCTCCTGGCGTCGACCGCCGAGGCGTCCATCCTGTCGTTCGGGGTGACCGCACCGGGCTCCGTGCTGAAGGCGGCCGAGCGGCAGAAGATCCCCATGAAGACCTTCCGGATCATCTACGACCTCATCGAGGAGGTCGAGCGGATGATCAAGGGTCAGATCGAGCCGACCTTCGAGGAGCGCGTGCTCGGCCATGCCGAGGTGCGCATGGTGATCAAGGTGCCGCGCTCGGGCAACATCGCCGGCTCCTACGTGACCGACGGCCTCATCCGCCGCGGCGCCAAGGCGCGCCTGAAGCGCGGCGGCCGCGAGGTCTACAAGGGCTCCATCGCTCAGTTGCGGCGCTTCAAGGACGACGTCCGCGAGGTCACGTCCGGCTTCGAGTGCGGCATCAACCTGCAGAACTACGACAACGTGCAGGAGGGCGACGTCATCGAGGCCTACGAGATGGTGGAGGTGGCGGCCGCCTGAGGGCGGCCCGCCCGCCGAACCGCGACCATGGCCCGCGCCCTGCTCGCCGCCCTCGTGCTCACGCTGGCCGCCGTCCTCGCGACGGCGCCGGCGGGGGCGTCGGCGGCCGCGGCAGCGACTTCGCACGACGACGCCCAAGGCTGGGCGCCGCGCGCGCCCGGCTGGCTCGATCCCGCGCCGCGCGGCCGCACCGTCGCGACCGGCGACGGCCCGCGGGCCATGCCGCGCCGCCCGCTGCGGGTGCTGCCGCGCCAACGCGTGACGCTGGCCCCTGCGGGGCTCCGGGGTCCCGTGCCGGTGAAGGCGAGCCTGAGCCGCCTGGGACGCCGGCAGACCGACGGCGGGTGACGGTCCGCGCCGCCGCGGCAGCGCCCCACGGCGCCGCGACGGCTCGCCAAGCCCCCGCGCACCACCCCCACCGATCCCACCATCCCCTGGAGAACCCCTGACGTGACCCAACGATCCTTCGTCGGCATCCTGCTGCTGGGCGCCATCCTCGCCGCGATCGCCTACCTGTGGCAGCCCTGGAGCGACACCCCGGGCGACACCCTCAAGCTGGGCCTCGACCTGCAGGGCGGCCTGCGCGTCGTGCTCCGCTCCGACACCGCCAACCCCGCGCGCGAGGACATCGAGACCGCCCGCAACATCATCGAGAACCGCGTCAACGAGTTCGGCGTCGCCGAGCCGCTCATCCAGACCAGCGGCGACGACCGCATCATCGTCGAGCTCCCGGGCCTGACCGCGGCGGACCAGAGCCGCGCGCTCGACCTCATCGGCCAGCAGGCCATCCTCGAGTTCCGGCTGGTGCGCACGGGCGCGCAGGCGCTCGCCACCCAGGACCTGACCCTCGACGACCTGGAGGGCGTCGCCTTCACCGGTGAGATCATCCGCACGGCGCGCGCCGACTTCGAGCGCGTCGGGAGCGCCACGCTCGGGCCGGCGGTGCTGTTCGAGGTGCGCGCCGAGGACGCGCGTGCGTTCGGCGACTTCACCGGCAGCAACATCGGCCGGCGCATGGCCATCGTGCTCGACGGCGTCATCCAGACGGCCCCGACCCTGAACTCGCGCATCACCGACTCCGGGCAGATCACCGGCATCACGTCCCTCGACGAGGCGGCCGACACGGCCCTGGTGCTGCGCTCCGGCTCGCTGCCGATCGCGCTCACCGTCGAGCAGATCAGCGCCATCGGCCCCACGCTGGGCCAGGACTCGATCGCCGCGGGCACCCGCGCCGCCGTCATCGGCGGCCTGGCGGTCGTGGTGTTCATCCTCGCCTACTACGGTCCGCTGTTCGGGGGGGCGCTCACGATCGGCCTCCTGCTGGTCATGCTGTTCATCTTCGGTGCGCTCGCCGGCCTCGGCGCCGCCCTGACGCTCCCCGGCCTGGCGGGCCTGGTGCTCACGATCGGCGCGGCCGTCGACGGCAACGTCATCAGCTTCGAGCGCATCCGCGAGGAGTTGCGGGCGGGCAAGGGCCTACGCGTGGCCATGCGCAACGGTTTCGGCAACTCGCTGTCGGCGATCATCGACGCGAACGTGACGACGCTGCTGGCCGCCGCCGCCCTCTACCAGTACACCAGCGGCCCGGTGCGTGGCTTCGCGATCACCCTGGCCATCGGCCTCATCGCGGCCATGTTCGTCAACATCGTCGTCGTGCCCTGGCTGCTCGACGTCGCCTCGATCCGCACGAAGCGCACCTTCATGCGCGCCGGGTACTACACCGAGAACTTCAAGGTCGTGAAGCGCGCGCCCCTGTTCCTGGCCGTCTCGGGCCTGCTGGCCGTGGCCTCGATCGTCCTCGTGTCCGTCGTCGGCCTGCGCCTGTCGACCGACTTCACCGGCGGCACCAGCGTCCTGCTGCGGGTGCCGGACGGCACCACGGTCGGCGACATGCGCGCCGTGCTCGACGGGCCCGGCTTCGCCTCGGTCGCCGGCTCCAGCGCGACGATCGTCGAGGTCATCGACCCCACGGTCGAGGGCACGCTGGTCACCGTCCGCGTGGGCCTGACCGAGGGCGCGCAGAGCTTCTCGTTCGCCCTCGCCGAGGCCGCGAACGCCGAGGTGCTCTCCTCCGAGTTCGTCGGCCCCGCGGTGGGCGCCGACCTGCGGCGCGGCGCGGTGCTGGCCGTCCTGGTCGCGCTGGGGCTGATCCTCGTGTACGTCGGCTGGCGCTTCTGGCCCAACTGGGTCATCGCCCTGGCCACCGTGCTGGCCGCCGTCCACGACATCGGCCTGACGCTCGGCTTCCTCGACGCCATCCGCGCCGAGGTCGGCGTGCCGGTGCTGGCCGCGCTGCTCTTCGTGGTCGGCTACTCGCTCAACGACTCGATCATCATCTCCGACCGCATCCGCGAGAACCTGCGCAAGGTCCGCGACCGCTCGTACGCGGACGTCGTCGACCTGTCGGTCAGCCAGACGATCTCGCGCACGCTGGTCACCTCGGGCACGACACTGCTGCCCGTGCTGGCGCTGCTGTTCTTCGGCGGCAGCGTGCTGCGCGACTTCTCCATCACCCTGCTGGTGGGCATCGGCATCGGCACCTACTCGTCGCTGTTCGTGCTGGCGCCGATCATCGTGTGGTTCAAGACGCTGCAGCGGAAGCGCCGACGCGCGCGCCGCACCTTCGCCTGACCGCACGGCCAGACGACCTCGCCCCGCCCGGGACGGCCCCGACCGCCGCCCGGGCGGGGCGCCTCTTCCGCCGGTCACGGGCGGGCGCGGCGCGTCAGTCGCCGGGCAGCTCCAGGTCGAACTGCCGCAGCAGGCGGTCGCCGACCGAGAGCACCGCCCGCCACGTCCCCGGCTCGAGCACGAGGTCGTCGGGCGCGTCCCACGCCCACGACCGACCGGCGTCGGCCGGCTCGATCCAGCGGGCGTCGGAGGCGCGCTCGCGGCCCACGGGGCCGAACCACTGCACGGCGACCCAGGCCGGCTCGGGGACCTCGTCGAAGCGCAACCGCAGGCGCAGCCCCGTGACGGCGCCGGCGGTGCCCACCACGGGCTCCAACGCCGCGTCGCCGGCCACCCGCCAGGCGGGCGCCGGACGCAGCTGGTCGGTCGGCACCGGCGGCACGAACAACGGCGCGCACGCGCTCGGCAGGACGGCCAGCAGCCCGGCCAGGAGGCCGGGCACGGCCCACGGGACCCGCGCGGCCCACCGGGCCCTCACGACCCGCCCGCCAGCAGCCAGGCGGCCGCCATCGC
>JAHYJQ010000040.1 GCA_019429025.1 Trueperaceae bacterium
CTCGCGCCCGACGAGGTGCACGGCCGCGAGCGGTTGGCGCTCACCCTCGAGCTGCCCGACGTGCCCGACGGGCCCGCCTACGCGACCGTCGCGGCGGTCGACCTCGGCGCCCTCACGCTGACCGGGTTCCGGCCCCCCGACCCGACCGGCCACTACTTCGGCCAGCGGCGCCTGGGCGTCGCGATCCGCGACCTCTACGGGCGGCTGATCGACGCCCGCGCCGGCGCCATGGGCGAGGTGCGCTCCGGCGGCGGCGCCGACGGCGACGAGGCCGCACGAAGCGGCCCGCTCCCCGCCGAGGACGTGCTGGCGCTGTTCAGCGGCCCGGTCGAGCTGGTGGGCGGCCGCGCCGAGGTGGGCTTCGACCTGCCGGCCTTCCAGGGCACCGTGCGCGTGATGGCGGTCGTGTGGACCGCCGATGCCGTCGGGCAGGCGGACGCCGACGTGCTCGTGCGCGACCCGGTGGTGCTGCAACCGAGCCTGCCGCGCTTCATGACGCCGGGCGACGCGAGCCGCCTGCGGCTGGAGCTGACGCACGTGAGCGGCCCCGCCGGCGAGATGGCGCTCGAGGTCGAGGGGCACGGCGTCTTCGGCGTGCCGGCGACGGTCACGCTGGCCGAGGGCGGGCGCGCGGTGCTCGACCTGTCGCTGTGGCCGACCGAGCTCGGCGACCACGGCTACCGGATCGCGTTGACCACACCCGACGGGCGCGTGTGGACGCGCGAGGTGCGGCTGAGCGTCCTGCACACCGACCCCATCACCGCGCGCTCGACGCAGTTCGTGCTGGAGCGGGGCGAGAGCTTCCGCCTCGACGACGCCGCGCTCGCCGGCTTCCGGCCGGGCAGCGCGCGGGCCACGCTGGTGGCCGGCGCGGGCGCCGCCCTCGACCTGCCGGGGCTCGTCCAGCGGCTCGTCACGTACCCCTACGGCTGCAGCGAGCAGATCGCCTCGAGCTTGCAGCCGCTGCTGCTGGCACCCGCGCTGGTGGCGGAGCTCGGCCTCATGCGCGACGACGAGATCCGCGCACAGTTGCAGCAGGGCGTCGATCGACTCCTCACGCGGCAGGGGCGCACGGGCGGCTTCGGGTCCTGGTCCGCGAGCGGGAGCGGGTACGACCCGTGGCTCGACGCCTACGTCACCGACGCGCTGCTGCGCGCCGAGGCGCGGGGCGCGAGCCTCCCCGACCACGCGCTGGGCATGGCGCTGGGCAACCTCAGGAACCAGGTGGCTCAGGCGGGCTCGCTGCACGACGGCGCCGCCGGCACCGCCTACGCCCTCTACGTGCTGGCGAGCGCGGGCGAGGCCGCGATCGGCGACCTGCGCTACTACGCCGACACCCTCGCCGAGCGCTTCGACACGCCCCTGGCGGCGGCCCAACTGGGCGCCGCGCTGGCGGCCTACGGCGAGCGGGCGCGGGCCGACGCGATGTTCGCCCGGGCGCGCGACCTCGCCCTCGCCGGGGCGGCGCCTGACGGCTGGCGCGACGACTACGGCACGCTGCTGCGCGACCGCGCGGGGCTGTTGGCGCTCTCCGTCGAGGCCGGCAGCGGCGTCGTCGACCGCCTGCAAGTCGCGGGCCTGCTCGCGCGACGCGCGCCCGTGCACCACCTCTCGACCCAGGAGGCCGCCTGGTCGCTGCGCGCGGCGGTCGCCATGGGCGCCGCGGCGCAGGGGCTCATCCTCGACGGCCGGCCGGTCGCCGGCGACGTCGTGCACCTGTACGACGGCGTCCCCGCCACCATCCGCAACGCCGGCGACGCGGCGGTGACGGTGACGCTCACCACCTTCGGCGTGCCGGTGCCCGCGCTGCCGGCCGGCGGCGTGGGCTACACGATCCAGCGCAGCCACTTCACGCTGGCGGGCGAGGCCACCGACCTGCGCGACGTGCGCGTGGGCGACCGCGTCGTCGTCGTGCTGGAGGTCCGCCCCGACCGCGGCGTGGCGGGCGGCCGGCTGCTCATCGACGACGCGCTGCCCGCGGGCTTCGAGATCGACAACGCCAACCTGCTGCGCGCGGGCGACGTTCGCTCCCTCGACTGGATCGCCGTGAACGTCGCCGCCGAGATGACCGAGGCGCGCGCGGACCGCTTCCTGGCGGCGGTCGACTGGACATCCGAGGCTTCGCTGCGGCTGGCGTACGTCGTGCGCGCGGTCTCGCTGGGTTCGTTCCACTACCCGGCGGCCGCGGTCGAGGACATGTACCGTCCCACGAACCGCGGCGTGAGCGAGACGGGGCGCGTGGCGATCGGGCCGTGAGTCGGGGGGCGCGGGCGGTGGGCGCGCCACGGCCGCTGCGGGCGAGGCGGGCCGCGTTCCTGGGCCTCGCGGGGCTCGCCGCCGCGCTCGCCCTGGTCCTCGCCCTCGATCGCTGGGTCGCGACGACCGAGCTGCCGCCGCTGGCGCCCGAGGCCTCCGTCGAGGTGCTGGCGCGCGACGGCCGGCTCCTGCGCGCCTTCACCGTGGCGGACGGGCGCTGGCGGCTGGCTGTGACGCCGGATCGGGTGGACCCCGGCTACCTGGCGATGCTCGTCGCCTACGAGGACCGTCGCTTCTACGACCACCGCGGGGTGGACCCGCGGGCGCTGGCTCGAGCACTGGTCCAGGCGGCCGCCAACGGCCGTGTGGTCTCGGGCGGCTCGACCCTGACGATGCAGGTCGCGCGCCTGCTCGAGGACGGATCGACGGGCTCGTGGGCCGGCAAGCTGCGCCAGGTCCGGGTCGCCCTGGCGCTGGAGCGGGCGCTGTCGAAGGCGGAGATCCTCGCGCTCTACCTGCAGCACGCACCGATGGGCGGCAACCTGGAGGGCGTCCGCGCGGGCGCGCGGGCGTGGTTCGGGAAGGAGCCGGGCAGGCTGACCGAAGCGGAGGCCGCCCTGCTGATCGCACTGCCGCAGGCGCCGGCCCTGCGCAGCCCCGACGTGCACCCCGAGGCGGCGCGCGAGGCGCGCGACCGCGTGCTGGCGCGCGTCGAGGCGCTGGGCGTCATCACCGCGGACGCCGCCCGGGCGGCCTCGCGCGAGGCGCTGCCCGCCGCCCGGCGCGCCTTCCCCGCGCTCGCCCCCCACCTAGCGGACCGGCTGCGGGCAGGCGAGCCCGACCGCCAGGTTCACCGCACGACGCTGGACCTCGACCTGCAGGCGGCGCTGGAGGAGCTGGCCGCGAGCGCGTTGGCCGAGCTGCCCGCGCGGGTGACGCTGGCCCTGCTGGTCGCCGACCCGAGCAGCGGTCGGATCCTCGCCAGCGTCGGCTCGGCCGATTACACCAGCGACGCGCGCCGCGGGTTCGTCGACATGACGCAGGCGCTGCGCTCGCCCGGGTCGACGCTGAAGCCGCTGATCTACGGGCTCGCCTTCTCCGATGCCCTCGCCCACCCGGAGACGTTCCTCAACGACCGGCCCGCGAACTACGCCGGCTACGCGCCGCAGAACTACGACGGCACGTTCCGCGGTCCCATCACCGCGCGGGAGGCGCTGGAGGCCTCCTTGAACCTGCCGGTCGTGGAGCTGACCCACGCCCTGGGGCCGGCGCGGGTGACGGCGGCGCTGCGGCAGGCCGGCGTCGAGGCCGTGGTGCCCGGCGACGCCCCGGGACTGGCGATCAGCCTCGGGGGCGTCGGCGTCAGTCTCGAGGGGCTGGTGCAGCTGTACGCGGCGATCGCGCGCGGGGGCGATGCGGTGGCCCTGCGGGTCGTCGAGGGTGGGGCAGCGGGCGGCGCCGAGGGGCCGCCGGCGGCGGGCGTCGACGCTTTCGCCCCGCCATCCGCGGCCGAACCACGCAACCGCCTGATGACCCCCCAGGCCGCGTGGCAGGTGGGCGACGTCCTGGCCACGGCAAGGCGGCCCGCGGGGCTGCCGGACTGGCCGATCGCCTTCAAGACGGGCACCTCGTACGGGCAGCGCGACGCCTGGACCCTGGCGTTCGACGGGGCGCACGTCGTGGGCGTGTGGGTGGGCCGGGCCGACGGCGCACCGGTGCCGGGCATCTCCGGGCTCGAGGCGGCGGCGCCGCTGGCGTTCGAGGCCTTCGCGCGCCTCGGCGACCGGCCAGTGGCGCTGCCGCCCGCGCCGCCCGGCACGCTCATCGCGTCGAACGCCGAGCTGCCCGCCCCGCTGCGGCAGTTCGGGACCCGGCTCGCGCAGCCCGACGACGCGCCGCGGCTGACCTTCCCGCCCGACGGCGCCGCGCTGGCGCCGCTGGCGGGCGGGATCCTGGCACGCGTCGAGCGGGGGCGCGCCCCCTTCACCTGGTTCGCCGACGGCGTGCCGGTGGCGGTCGCGAGCTTCGAGCGCGAGGAGCGGCTGGCGCTCGAGGGCCCCGGGTTCGTGACGCTGGCGGTGGTGGACGCGGAGGGCCGCGCGGCGCGGGTCGCGTTCGAGATGAGGTAGGTGCTCTTCGACAGATCGTGACGCGTGGCAACCGGGTGGGGCGAGGCGTGGCCGGAGGCCCTGGCGCTACGCCGGCGCGACGACCTCCAGGCCCACCGCGCGGGCGGCCAGGGCCTGCCGCTCGTCGTAGGTCGCCACCGCGTCGGCGCCCCATCGCAGGGCCGCCGCTACGTGCAGCGCGTCGAAGCTCCTCAGGGAGGCGCCCGGCAGCAGGCCGGCCGTGCGGAAGACCTCGTCATCGGGCACCAGCAGGTCCAGGCGCTCGAGCACCAGGGTGACGTGCTCCTGTGGGATCGTGAGTCGGATGGCCAAGCGGCGCAACTCGGTCTCGAGGAGGCGGCTGGAACCGACGACGTCACCGCCCTCCATCGCGCGCTCGAGAAACGCCACCAGGGCGTCGGACTCGGTCTCCTCGACCAGGAGCTTCGCGGCAGCGGAGGTATCGAGGTAGCAGCGCACCCGTCACGCCTCGCGCAGGGCGTCGAGCGCCTGCCGCGTCGTCTCCGGCGAGCGCACGCGCGGGATCGCGGCGAAGCCACCGCGATGCTTGGCCAGGACGACACGAGGGGCCAAACCCGGCCGGGCGGGCGAGAGCACGGCCACGACCTCGCCGTGGTTCGTCACCTGGACCGTCTCCCCGGCCTGCACGCGGCGCAGCACCTCGCCGCTGTGGTTCCTGAGCTCACGATGCGGGATCGTCTTCACGACGGCGCCTCCGTAGCAATCGTAGCACGCGCCTGCGGGGGCGCCGGCACGGGCCCCCGCGAACGGCGCCGGCACGGGCCCCCGCGAACGGCGCCGGTCCTGGGCGCCGCGAATTTCGCTGCTTCTGGGCGCCGCGGGAACCGCGTCTGCGCCGCGTCAGCGGAGGTCGCGCAGGAACCCCAACACCGTCTCCGCCGCCTGCCGCTGCTGCTCCTCGCGTTCGATCGTGGCCACCCCGTCGCCCGCCTGCGGGCCGTAGTGCCCGAAGCCCGCGTGGTTGCCGCCCTCGATCTCGACGAGCTCGCTGCCGGGCGGCAAGCGCACCATGGCGTCCGCGAACCCCTCCGGCGGCGTCTGCCCGTTCTCACTGCCGTAGGTCGACAGGGCCTGGATCGGCAACGTCGACAGGTCGGTCGACGCGGCCGGGTACGACGCCAGGAAGACGATCCCGTCGACGCCGGTCGCGCCGCCCTTCACGAACTCTGCCGCCATCGCGCCGCCGAGCGAGTGGCCACCGATCGCCCAGGTGCCCACCTCCGGGAAGGCGGCGATCACGTCGGCCGCGCGCCCGATCCCGAACACGGCCAGGTCGAGCGGCATGGGCACGAGCACGGCGAGCGCGCCGCCGTCGGCGAGCCGCTGCAGCAGCGGCGCGTAGGCCAGGGGGTCGACCAGCCCGCCCGGATAGAACACGAACCCCACCGCCGCCTCGCCCGAGGGCTCGCCCGCGGGCGCGCCCTCGGGCGCGAACACGGTCCAGCCGCGCACGCGCTCGGCGGACTCGGCGACGGCCACCGCCTCGGGGAACGCCGCGTAGCGCGCGACGCGGGTCCAGGCGTAGAAGCCACCCACGAGCGCCACGATCACGGCCGCCGCCACGACGGCCGCGACCCGCACGCGCCGGCTCATGCGGCGGTCCCGAGGCCGTGGCCGCCCACGGGGCGGGTCTCGAAGCACTCGCTGAAACCAGCGCTGAGGATGGCGACCAACGCATCGCGTGCGCTGGCCACCGCGCGGATCTTGCCGATCAGTCCGTACATCGTCCGTACCCCTCTCCGTCGCCGCGCAGGGCGACGTCGGGTCCGATCACGAATCGGGTCATGCTGGGCGCCTCCCTCACGGAGCCGTGTCGCGCGTCGGCGCGCCGGCCCCACGAGGGACCAGCCTACGCGTGCGCGGCCGGCCTCAACCGTGCCGCCGCACCATCTCGCCGATCCAGATGGGCGCGAAGGGCGACGTGCACCCCTTCGAGACCGGGTAGTCGCGGTAGACGCCCAGCGCCTCGCCGATGGCCAGCGCGCGCTCGCGGTGCTCGGCGTGATGGATGCCGATCGCCGCCAGGGCGTTGTTCATCGTCCACTGGGTGGCCGGGTCGGCCGCCGCCAGCTCGGCCTCGATGCGATCGAGCAGCGCGCCCAGGTCGAGCCCTGCGGGGCTCCGCGCGACGCGCTGGGCGGTCAGGTCCCAGCCGGCGCGGGCCGCCCACGGGTCGTCGTCGGCCAGCCAAGCGCCACGCAGGGCCTCCTTCTCGGGGTGCTGCTTGACGACGTAGGCGTTCAGCCAATCGGCGAGCTGGCCGAAGCGCGCGGAGCGCACCATCGCGTCCAGCTCCTCGCCGCCGAGCCGCGTCGGCTCCAGCAACAGGATCGCCAGCAGCCGCGCCTCGAGGTTCTCCGTCGCCCACAGCGCCAGGGCCAACTCGTGATCCGCGCCGATCGCCTTGGCCAGCTGGCGGAGGTCGCCGAGCTTCGCGCCGAACTGCGCGTCGCCGGCGCCCAGCCGGCGGTTGCGTGCGCGGAGCCTCTCGTCGCCGAGCGCCTCGAGCCGGGCCATCGCCTCCACGACCGTCGTCTTCATGTGCCTCCTCCGCGGGCCGTGCGGCCGGCCTTCTCGAACACGAGCATCGTGCCCACCCCGTCGGGATCGTCCCGCTCGCCGGCCCTCCGGAAACCGCACTTCTCAGCGTAGAAGCGGTGGTTGCTCGCGGCGAACGCGGGCGTCTCCAGGGTCCACGAGCGCGCCGGGAACGCGGCCTCGACGTGCGCGAACAGGGCGGATCCGATCCCCAGGCGCTGCACGTGCGGGTCGGTGAACATGCATCCCAGGACGTGGTCGCCCTCGTCGTGCGGGAACACGATGATCGCGCCCACGGGCCGGCCCTCCAGGACCGCCACGAACGCCCGCGCCCGCGGGTCGAGCCCGTGCTCGCGGAGGAACTCGCCGCTGTCGTAGCCGGGCGGGCCGCCCTTCGGGACGCCCAGGTGCCGCCGGGCGTCGTCGTCGAACGCCCGCGTCATCACGTCGGTCAGCGTCGCGACGTCGCCCCGGTCCAGAGGGGCGATCCGCAAGCCGCCTCCGGCCATCGGTTCGGCTCCGGGGTTCACGGCGTCAGCCCGACGGCGGCAGCAGCACGAAGTTCCCCACGTGCTTCTTCGCGCCGAACACGCGCTGGGCATGCGCGATGTCGGCGAGCGGGAAGGTGGCCGCGACCAGCGGCCGGATCTCGCCGCGCTCGATGTAGCCGATCAGGTTGGGGAAGACCGGCTCGTCCCAGGCGGTGGCGCCGATGAGCCGCAGGTCCTTGAGGTAGAGGTCGCGCAGGTCCATCGTCACGATGGGCCCCGCGATCGCGCCGGAGGTGGCGTAGCGCCCGCCGCGCGCCATGACCTTGAGCAGCTGCCCGAAGCCGTCGCCTGCGACGATGTCGATGACGACGTCGACGCTCGACTCGCCGAGCTCGGCGACGAGGTCGCGCCCGCGCACGACGATGCGGTCGACCCCGAGCGCCCGCACCGCCTCGGCCTTGGCCTGCCCGACGACGGCCGTGACGTGGGCGCCGCGTCGCTTCGCCAGCTGCACCGCCGCCGAGCCGACGCCGCCGGACGCGCCGGTCACCAGCACGCGGTCCGCGGCGCCGACGCCGGCGAGGTGCACGAGGTTCTCCGCCGTCCCGTACGAGCAGGGGATGGTGGCGAGCTCGACGTCGCTCCAGCCGCAGTCGACCGCGAAGGCCTCGCCGGCGGGGACGCGCACGACCTGGGCGAAGGCGCCGTCGAAGTCGGAGCCGAGCCACACGTTGTCCAGCGAGCCGAACCCGCGCTCGCGCATGCAGGCGCGCACGAGCACCCGGGCGCCGATCGCGGGGTGCTCCACGCCGTCGGCACGCGCGACGACCTCGCCGCAGCAGTCGGTTCCCTGGATGAACGGGAAGGGCGTGCGCCGGTCCCAGCCGCCGTCGTCCACCTCCGACACCGACGTCTCGGCGAGCACGTTCGTGCCGCCGGACACCGACGACGAGTACCAACCGAGCCGGGTGTTGATCTCGGTGTTGTTCACGCCGGCCGCGAGGACCCGCAGCAGCACCTCGCCGGGCGCCGGCTCGGGGACGGCGACGTCCCGGTAGTCGAGCTTCTCGGGCCCGCCGTTGCCCGTGGTCACGACGGCCTTCATGGTGGGCCGGCCCGGCCGCGGCTCGAAGCGCGTCGGATCGAGGTTCAGGAGGTAGCTCAGATCGGGTGCCATCGTGGCGTTCCCCCTTCGTGCGCGCCTCCGCACGCGTGACTCGCGATGGTATCGCTGGCGCGACGACCTTCCCTCAGCCTAGCGTCAGCGACACCACCCGGAGGCGATCCGGCTGCACGCGTCCACGCGCGCCAACCAGTTCCGGTGACCGCGGACGCTCGCGCCTACTCGGCCCCCAGGCTCGGCCCGATGGCGCCGAGCATGGCCCAGCTGGCGTCGACCGTGTTGCCGAGCAGGCTGCACAGGACGCCCGCGCCGGGGAAGCAGGTCGACGAGAACGCCACGCCGGGATCCTCCCCCACCATCGCGAACGACACCGGCCGGCGGTCCCGCTGCCGGATCCACAGCCCGTAGCCGTAGTGCCCGTCGTCGCGTTCGGGATCGGTGCGCCAGTGCGGCGTGAGCATCCGCGCCAGCGTCGCCGGTCGGCAGGTAGCCGCGGGCCGTACCGCCCGGCAGGCGGTCGAGGGGGAAGAACCCGCTCGACGACATCCCGCACGCCCGCATCACGTGCCGCTCCACGTAGGCCGTGAAGGGCATCCCCGCGGCCCGCTCGACCGCCAGGCCCAGCAGGACGTAGCCCGCGTTGTCGTAGGCCCAGGCCGTGCCGGGCGCGGCCTTCATGGGCAGGTGCGCGAACAGCGGCAGGAAGTCGCTCGGGGTGCGGAAGCGGTACATCGGCCGCTCGCGCCAGAGCGCCTCGTAATCGTTCATCACGGCCTCGTCGAAGTCGTCGGGGATGCCGCCGCTGTGGGTCAGGAGCTGGTGCAGCGTCACGCCGGGATCGAAGGCCGGCAGCGGCGCGTCGACGCAGTCGGCGAGGCGCGCGTCGAACGCGAGGCGACCACGCTCCACCAGCTGGGCGACCGCGATGGCCGTCAGCGTCTTCGTGCCCGTCGATCGAGGGGCATGCTCACGTCCTCTCGTCAGCCCTTCGGCCCACCCTCCGGAGACTCGGGTAGCTGCCGGGCATGCCACACGGCCGCGATCCAGACCGTGTCGCCCGCGACCCGGTGGAAGAGGCGGTTCGGCGCCACGGGGAGTTCCCGGTGCGGGAGGTCGGGGAAC
This sequence comes from Trueperaceae bacterium, assembly GCA_019429025.1. Lineage (GTDB taxonomy): Bacteria > Deinococcota > Deinococci > Deinococcales > Trueperaceae > JAABTL01. The sequence goes on from JAHYJQ010000040.1 coordinate 9,681, forward strand.
TCCGGGATGGCGTGGCCCGCTGCGGGGTGCTCGCGCAGCAGTTCGATCACCGCCTCCGCCCGTCGTTGGACGGTCGCGGCTCCGGCGGGATGCTTCGTGCGGAGGTACCGGAGCGCGTCCAGGTGCAGTTGGCCGCGCCACCACCACGCCGCATCGGGCACGCCGAGGCCGCCGCCCAGGCGCGTGACGACCGGCCAGGTCGTGATCGGCCGGCCGGCCGTGTCCCGGAGCAGTCCCCTCATCGCGGCATGGTGTGCGTCGTCCCTGTCGATGGGCGCGACCAACGGCCCAGCGTCAACCAGGATGCTTCGCACGCCCGGACTCGCCCCTCGTAGGTCGTGGAGAGCGTTCGTTCGCCAGAACCATAGCGACCGAAGAGCGCCTCGCCGAGTTCGAACGAGCTTCGCCGTTCGCGGTGCGCGGCCAGGTAGCGCTCGAGCGCCCTACGAACGACCTGCGTCTTCGTCGTTCGTTCCTCGGCGGCAAGCCGATCGAGCTCTCGCTCGAGATGATCCGATAGCCGAACCGTCAACACGTCGGCACCTCCTGGTTTGCGAACCGCATTACACGCCGTGGGGGGCGTCAACGGCGAACGCGGCAGATGCCGACGATTCCCGGGCCGGCGCGCGGTGCGACGACACGAACGAGCCGAACGACGGGTCCCACGCCTGCTCGCGCCGGCGTGCTGGGCGGGACGGACGAGGCGCCCGTCTACGTGCCCGTCGAGGTGCAGATCCCCGACGGTGCGCGAAGGCGCTTCACCTCGCGACACGGCCGCTGGGTCTCGGTGCACGACGTGCTGGCCGAGCAGTTCGAGGTAGAGCTGCTGGTGCCGCTACCCGGGGAGTCCGAGACGGTGGTCGCCGCGGCCTCCGGGGATGTCGGTCCATCCCACCCTCGAACGTGATGGACCCCCATGACGCGAGCGTAGGTCCTCAAACCGCTCCGCGAGCGCCTTCCCCCGCAAGACCACGCCACCTTAGCCAAGGGCGAGTTGCGTCCGGATGGCCCGCTCGACGCCGGCCATGTCGGGCTCCGACAGGCTGCCGATCCACGCCTCCAGGCGACCCTTGGCGACCGTCGTGAGCTGATCCGCCATGGCCTTGCGCTGCTCGCCGGCCAGCGCGACGTAGGACTCGCTCGGGTACGGCCGGCTGCCGTTGCTGGTGAGGGGAACCACCTGGACACGGTTCAGATGTTGGTTGGCGGCATCGTTGCTCACGATGACGGCCGGCCGGCGCTTCCGGACCTCGCCACCGTGCGAGGGACCGAACCCGACCCACCACACCTCACCTCGGTTCATCGGCGACATCCTCGACCGTAGCTTCCACCCACGCGAGCGCCTCGGCCTCGCGGTCCTCGTCCTGGGCCATCTGTCGGTAAGCCTGTGCCAAGTCCTCGCGCACCACGTGCGGCTTGACCAGCGATTCGATGAAGCCGCTGATGCGGCGCCGCCCGATGACCCGGTGGAGCCCCGCGTAGACCTGCTCGTCCACGGTGATCGTCAGCTTGCGACGCATGTCGCCCTCCTACACGTGTACTATACGTGTTCGCCCGAGCGCGAACGTCTCACCCCCGGCATCGGCCCAGATCGCGCCGCCGTTCACGGGTCGCGACCCCACGCGGCTACGCAGGCAGTCTGGCGCGGCGCAGGCTGGGTGGTCGCGACCGCGCGCACGCCGAGTTCCTGCAAGATGTCAGTACGCGCATCCATCGGGTCCCCTTGGCAGGTGTCCCTCCGCAGGCTTCCGGAACCCGCAGTCCGCCTCCAGACGCGTGCTGCCCACCCGTAGCCGCGGCAGGTGCCGCGCCGCGAGCACGGCGAACCCTCAGAGAACCCCCAAGGCACGCGCCACCAAGAGCGCGCCCAGCCCGCCCAACGCCACCGCGAGCGCGGCCGCGGCGACGACGTAGACGACGAAGATCGCTCGGAATCGCGCCTCGAAGGCCGGCGCGGCGGCAGTGCCCAGCGCAACGACGACGCCCAGCAGCCACCAGGCCGCTCGCCCTGCCGCGGGCGGCCAAGGGTAGGCGCGGTGTTCTCCGGAACCGTCCATCATGGCGTGGCCGCCCACGGCGCCTGCGGCAGGAACGCCCTCGCCACCAAGCGGTAGGCCGGGCGGTACGCCGCCCCGTACGCGGCGGAATGGTGGACGGCGGGGAAGCCCGCGGCATCCGCGCGGCGCCCGAAGGCCTCGGCGTCGGCCCGCGAGAACGGCAACGAACCGTCCGCAGCCAAGGCCTCCACGGTTGCCCAACACGACCTCAGCCGCTCGGGTGACCCACGGAACCCGTTGGCGGTGTGCACGAAGGCGTCGAGCAGGTCGGTCGCGTCGCCACCCCCCGCGAGGAACGGCCGCAGGTGGACGCGCACGATCCGGCCGTCCGGCGAGATGGGGTCGACGGTCGGCTCCTGTGGGCCGTCGCCGAGCTGCGCGAACTCGCGCTCCAGCCACCGCTCTGCCTGCGCCCGGTCGCGCACGGCGTGCTCGCTGCCGAGGCACGCCTGGTGCGCGAGCTTGTAGGCGTCCTCGACCTGCATCACGGGGTAGCGGGCGAGGTGCCGGAGCGCGATCGCCGCGAAGCCGTCCCGAGGCCCCATGGAGGCGCTCGTCATCGCTCGGTCCCCGCCCGCGGGCCCACCTCGCCCAGGAGCTCGTCCGCCAGCGTCCCCTCCGCCACCTTCCGCACGGGACCGAGCATCGTCACGGCGAAGTCCGCCCCCACGCCGACCGCCAGCTCGCCGCCCGGCATCGCGACCGTCACCTCTGCGTCGCACAGGCCCAGCCGCACGCTGGCCGCCGCGGCGGCGCAGGCGCTGCTCCCCGAGGCCAGGGTGTAACCGGCGCCGCGCTCCCAGACCTGCATCTCGACGTGGCCACGGTCCACGACGCGAACGAACTGCACGTTCGTGCGCCGTGGGAACGTCGGATGCGTCTCCAGCTTCGGCCCCAGCCGCCGCGCCAGCTCGGGCGTGGGCGCGTCGACGAAGACGACGCAGTGCGGGTTGCCCACGCTGACCGCGGTGAAGCGCAGGCGCTCGCCCCGCGCCTCGATCTCCTCGTCCACCACCTCGCGGCGCGGCCCGGCGACCGGGATCGCCGCGGCGTCGAAGCTCGCGACGCCCATCTCGACGAAGACCATCCTGCCGGCGTCGCGGACCTGACAGCGCACCGGTCCGCCCCGCGTGGCCACCGCGAACGGCTCGACCCCCACCCGCCCCTGGTCCCACAGGTAGCGCGCGAAGATGCGCAGCCCGTTGCCGCTCTTCTCGGCCTCCGAGCCGTCCGGGTTGAGGATGCGCAAGGCCAGGCCGCCGTCAGGCGGTGGGCCGCCGTCAGGCGGCACATCTTCGACCAGCACGCCATCGGCCCCGATCCCGAGGTGACGATCGCAGACGGCGCGGACGACCTCCGGCGCCGGCTCGCCGCCCCCCGCCTGCAGCACGAGGTAGTCGTTACCCAGGGCCTGGTACTTGTGGAACCTCAAGTCGCGGCGTCCCCTGTCACGCGGATCGCCAGGACCGGCAGTCGCCGGCCGGCCGGCACGGACGCCTGCTCGCCCACCTGGCGGGCCCCCATGCGCCGGTAGAACCCCGCCGCGTTCGGATCCGACACGACGTGGAGTTCCTCGACCCCGGCGGCGCGTGCGCGGGCCAGGAGGTGCTCGAGCATGCGACGGCCCACGCCGCGGCCCATCCAGCCCGGGGCGACCCACAGGTGCTCGATCTCGCGAGCCGATCCGTCGCCCGTCACGGCGTAGACGCCCACGACCTCCTCGCCGGCGACGGCCGCCCACACGTCGTGGCGCTCCACGAAGGCGGGATCGAGCGTCAGGTCGGCGTCCCACAGCGCCAGCAGCTCGTCCGGGTAGCCCCACGACGCCTTCGACGCGTGGGCGAGCCGCGTCAACGACGGCGCATCGCGCGCGGTGCAGCGGCGCATCCGGAAGGTCGGCGGCTGGCCTCGGTCCTCGCCCTCGCCGGCGACATGGGGTTCGGGTGGCATGCAGGAGGATACCGGCCGCTGAGATCACGGGCAGGATCCAGACGGCCCCCCGTGCCTCGCGGCGTCGCACGACCAAGTCGAACGGCGTGCTGCCGTCCGCCACGTCAGGCGCCGCTCACCGCAGCCGGCCGACCACGATCCTCCGCCGCGGCCGCGCACAACGGCGCCGGGCTTCGTACCCGACGGGGCGAGCCCAGGGCCAGCTCCAACGCGACCAAGGCACCCAACGAGTGCCCAACGACGTGCGCGTCGTCCCAACTCGCGGCAGCCAACCGTCACCGTGGAGGCCCACGCCCTGGATGAAGACCACGGGGGGGCCGCTGCCGCTGACCGTCGCGGCCAACCTGCAGCCCTGCGGCTCGACCTCGAACGCCGGCATCACCCCACCCCACCTCGACGCCGTAGACCACAGGAGCCGCCATCGGGCATCCGAGCCGCGGGAGACGCCGTGATCTGTGCCGTCAGCGGACGCTGGCACGGCGTCGGGTATGCTCGTGCATCTGCCGACCTCGGCGCGCGGCGCTCGACATGCAAGGCGGCGTCCGAAGCACCATGGCCACGTGACCATGTCCGCAACGTGCGCACACCCGCGCCGCCCGTGCCCGACCCTACGGAGATGCCCACGATGACCGACCCCACCACGCCCAACACGTCGTTCACCGGTCGCACCGTCGTCATCACCGGCGGCGCCGGCGACATCGGCCTCGCCACCGCCAGGCACCTCGGCCGCCTCGGCGCCACCATCGCGCTCATCGACCTCTACGCCGGCAAGCTCGAGGCCGCCCGAGCGCAGCTCGAGGGCGACGGCGTCGCCGCCCACGCCTGGCGCTGCGACGTCACCGACGAGGCCGCGGTCGACGCCACATTGGAGGCGATCGCCGAGCGCCTCGGCCGCGTCCAGCACCTGTTCAACAACGCCGGCATCCTGGGCCCGTTCCACCCGCTGCTCGACTACCCCACCGACGACTTCGACGCCATCCAGGCCGTCAACGTGCGCGGCGCCTTCCTCGTCCTGCGCGCCTTCGCCCGCCACATGGCCGAGCGCGGCGGCGGCTCGATCGTCAACATGGCCAGCATGGCCGCGACGGGCGGGCCGCCGAACATGATCGCCTACGCCACCTCCAAGGCCGCCGTGCTCGGCATGACCCAGACGGCCTCCAAGGACCTCGCGCCGCACGGCATCCGCGTCAACGCCGTCTCGCCCGCCTACATGGGCCCCGGCTTCATGTGGACCCGCCAGGTCGAGCTGCAGGCCGCCGCCGGCAGCCAGTACTTCGCCACCGACCCCGAGGTCGTCGCCGAGCAGATGATCGGCTCGGTCCCCATGCGCCGCACCGGCGGCATGGAGGAGATCCCCGGCGCGGTGGCGTTCCTGCTCAGCGACGGCGCGAGCTACATCACCGGCATCAACGTGCCGATCGCGGGCGGGATCCTGTAGGACGGCGACCGGCGGTGGCCGACTCAGGCGGGGCAGGCCGTTCACACGCTCCCCGCGAGCACGGCGTGGCCCAGCGCAACGCCCCAGCCGGCCCCGTTCCCGGGGCGTGCGTGATGGCCCTGCAGGTGGTTGAAGAGCCGTCCGAGCGAGATGACGAGGTTCAAGAACGCCGTCGGGTCGTAACGCCCGACCCTCACGGCCATCGACCAGAACGCGCACATGGCTCGTCATGGAGACGGCCTCATCCGGCAGGAAGACCACGTACAGAGATTTCGCGAAGCTTACGGGTCAGGCGTCCCCACCGGCCAAAGAGCGCTCGACCTCGTACCGCAACTCCACCATCCCCGAGCTCATCTGCTGCACCGACACGAGGCGCAGAACGGGGTGCAGCACGCGCCGCGGGAAGAGCGGCTTGCCGCGCCCGAGGGTGACCGAGCCGACCTGCACGATCACGTCGTCGAGCAGCCCGGCATCGAAGAACTGGCCGGCCAGGTCGCCGCCGCCGACGATCCACGCGTTCTTGCCGCCCGCCGCCGCGCGCATCGCGGCGTGCACCGGCCCGACGTCGCCCGCCACGAAGCGGACGTCCGCGCCCGGGACCGGCGGCAGGCTGCGCCGCGTGAACACCCAGGTGGGTTGCCAGTACGGCCACCGCGACCCCGCCTCGGCCTCGACCTGCTCGGCGTGCCGCAGGATCCATTCGTACGTCGCCGACCCCATCGCCACGGCGCCGACCTCGGCGACGAACGCCGGGTAGCTCGAGGCGCTCAGGTCGCCGAGCGGGAACAGCCAGTCGAGCGCGTCGTCCTCGGTCGCGATGAAGCCGTCGAGGCTGGTGGCCGTGTAGTACTGGGTGCGCATCGTGTCCCTTCCTGGACTTCGGCGAGCCGCGCCTCGAGCGCCGGGCGGACGTCCTCACCTACGGCCGGCCGGGAGCTCGCCAGCACGCTCGTAGCTCAAGAGGACGACACCGGTCGAGGTGACCTGGCTCTCCGTCACGCGGAACGCCGCCGGGATCGCGCCGCCATCGAACAGCCGCTTGCCGCGACCCAGCGTGATCGGATGGACCCGCAGCCAGAACGCGTCGACCAGGTCGTGCGCCAGCAGCGTCTGCAGCAGGTTCGCGCTGCCGTACACGTGCAGGTCGGGCCCCGGCTGCCGCTTGAGCGCCGCGACCCGGGCCGCGACGTCACCACTCAGGAAGACCGACGGCCCCCACGCGTGCGACGCCAGGGTGTTCGAGGCGACGTACTTCGTCGCCGCCTGCACCTCGGGCCAGACGTCCGCATGCCGTGGCCAGTACGGCGCCCAGATCTCGAACGTCCGGCGCCCCAACAACAGGTCGAACGGCAGGCTCATCTGCCGCCGGATGACCGCGGACTGCACGGCGTCGGCATACGGACGGATCCACCCGCCGTGCGCGAAGCCCCCGCTGGTGTCCTCGTCGGGCCCGCCCGGCGCCTGCACGACGCCGTCGAGGGTGACGAACTCGATCGCGATCAGCTGACGCATCGGTGGAGACCTCCGAGTTCGGTACCTGCCAGAGACGCACCTGCCCTCGACCCCTCGCTCACCCGCCGTCGTACGCCCGCCGCAGCTCCGCCAGGTCGAG